>NZ_JAJNAN010000002.1:0-144284 GCF_022227565.1 Ectothiorhodospira sp. 9100 | reverse complement strand
TAGTGAAACGATGTCTTCTTTCGTACTCAGAAGGAATTCCAGCTTGTTCAGGGCCATGCCAGTACGGTGAGCTGTCTCCGCGACAGTCTCTGGACGGCCGAGCCTAGCCTCGATCCCCTCACGCTCCTGAAGAATCTTTCTTGCGGCCTCCAGAGCATGGACAGGAACACGGACGGTCCGGGCTGTGTTGGAGATGGAACGAGTGACCTGCTGGCGGATCCACCAAGTCGCATAGGTGGAGAAACGGAATCCCTTGCGCCAGTCATAACGCTCGACAGCCTTCATCAAACCGATGTTGGCTTCCTGAATCAGGTCGTCATATGGCAGGCCGGACCAGAGGTACTTCCTGGCAATGGACAGCGCGAGGCGGAGATTGCTGACAATCATCCTTTCCCGTGCAGCAGCCTGGCGCTGCAGGGCCTCGGCAAAATCCGCACCTTCTGGATCGCCTGAAGCCCTCTCCGCCAGCATGCTCAAAAACCCTCTGGAAAGGCATGCCCGCCTCAGGGCATCAACAACAAGAGGGACATTTGACCCTGCAGCCCGAACCTCCGCCACAGCCGCCACGAAGGCCGCAGCTTCACCATCGAGTTCCACCTCATCAGCGCCCTCCTCTTCGATAGGTTCCCCCGGGCTCTTCGCCTCCCCATCGCTCGAGGGCTCTGGTCCTGTAGTGAAGGACTCGGGATCAGCGTCACCGCAAGCCACTTGGTCGGCCGCAACAAAAAGCGCTGCAAGACCGGTCGGCCATCGCGTCAGGGCACGAAGCGCCGCAGTTGCACCCTCTTCCATCTGGCGACCGAGGGAAATCTCCTCTTCTGCGGTGAGTAGGTCGCCTCGAAGATCCCGGGAGTAAAAGCTGAAAGGCTCGTTGTAACTGGAGGCGAGCTCTGCCAGGAACTCCGTTGCCTCGGTAAGCAGGTACTCCTCATCAAGGGATGATTCATGGGGAAACGTCTCGCCCGGGTCAATCCATTCAACCACCCTCGCGCCTAGTTCCGTGACAACGAAGCTCAGCAGTCTCTCGGCCTGCTGGTCTCGCGAACCATCCGAATCCACACAGAGCTCGACGAGTGTTTCCTCAGGCACAAGACCTTCGCGCAAGGCGCTGAGCAGAAGCTCCCGAATTCGGTCAGAGCCTTCTCCCTTGGTGAGCGGGGACGCCCTCTCTGGGAGGAAAAGATCGATATCACCCCAATCCTCGTCGCCGTCGACAGCCTCATGCCTCGCCATCCTCTCATGGATGGCATGGGCGGCATGGGCCACCGTCTCATCGCCCTCTGGAGCGACCAAGGTAACCTCTGCTTCCCAGTCGTCGAGGTCGAGGCCAAGGGGTTCATCGTCGAGGATGATTTCGAAACCAATGGCCGGTTTTTCACGGACGCCGGTCCTCTCGATACCAGGTTCCGGGGACTTGTAAGGGTAGCTGTGACTCCTCTCATCGGACCCGGGCCCGGGCCCCTCGCCAAGGCGAGTTCCCGAAATTGCCCCGGATTCATGCTCCGGGAAAATTCGGTAGGGCAATGCCTCGTCCTCATCGGGCGTTACGGAACCGTTGGCCAGTTCGTTTAAATCAGACGCCCCGGAGGCCCCCACCTCACTGACTCCGTGCTCACTTTCATGCGCAGCAAAATGGTCCTTGCAGGACTTGCGCTCTGCTTCGACCAGCCGCAGCGCTTCAGTCAGAATCAGAATCGTCTCGGAGCACCCTGCGCGTCTGGCATAAGCAAGGGCGTCGTACCCCTTGAAGTCAACTAACGCAGGGGCCGCACCGGCTTCGAGAAGAAGCCTTACGATGGTCGGCCTCTTCTTCCCGGCCGCGAGCATGAGAGGAGTTGCGCCCCGCGCGTCGTGGGCATCCAGGTCATCCCCCCGCCCGATATGCAATTTCACCGCACTTTCCACACCGGTGATCACGGCGAGTCGTAGAAGCGGATTCAGTTTCCTTACTGGTTCATCCATCACTGCAGGCCTTCGTATCGAGACGCCGAGGACCACCTATCGACCAGCGCATCCGTATCATGAATCAGTCGCAACCTGCATCCCGGCCACCAGGATGATCGCTTAGGCCAGGTACCGTGGTGAATACCTGCATCACAAACCCTGAGCAACATCCTCAAACATGCCTGTTCAGAAACCGAATCCACCTGAAACCCCTGCAAGCTGATGATTTCCCTTTTTCTGGCTTCACAAGGTCACGATGCAGCCATGACCCTAAGACTGGAATTCTTTAGCATCTCGTCCTGTTCAAGGCACTGCTTGATGACGTGAGACACCACATCCGCCAACTGCAATGCCAGATACGGCGGCACTGCATTGCCAATCTGATGGTATGCCTGCGTGCGATTGCCCTCAAAGAAATAATTATCTGGAAATGTTTGCAGACGAGCGGCTTCGCGAACGGTGAGGCTTCGTACCTGACAAGGATCGGGATGTATGTAGTAATGCCCATCCTTGGCGATATGCGACGTTACCGTACTCGATGGCTGATCCCAGAGTTGAACCCTGAATCGATCGGCAAAATGTTTGACCTCCTTATTTTTCTGAACATTCGCGTGGTGAGGTAACAGCTTCTCCGGAAAATCACGAAGCTTGGGAGACACTCCATGACATTCGCCATATGAAGCCGCAAACAGATACCGCTGCAGATCTGAAGCCATGTGTGCTCGCGTCTCATGCTGAACAACTCCACCCATTCTTGGATCATGCAGCCAATCCTTGAGTGCTTTCGGTGTAAAGTCTCCAGGAATGTACCTACCACCCGTGGCGGCATGATGTTTCAGACCCCCTAAAGAATCGAGCAGCTTCTGGGACAATGATTCTTCCTTGATATCCTGCAGCACTTTCTTGAACCCGTTCCAGATGGAGTCGATCCATATATCAGGATCCTTGGTCTTTCTGGAGTTTCCCAGGGAAAAAACACTACGCAGCTCTGGCATTCCCTCAATCGTATCTCGAACAGTATTCGGCGGCCTTTCCTGCAAGTCGGGAACCTGGACATCATAATCCGCCCGGATGCCGAACAGGATAACGCGATGGCGAGCCTGCGGGATCCCGTAACGTTCGCACTCCAGAATGTAGTCCGATGGATGCAGGTCGAGATACCGGGATGCCGGTTTTGCGAAGGAAACTATATGATAGCGATGTTTCTGATCGGGCTCGGGAATGAGCTCTCTATCCTCATCAGTCAACGCACCCCATGGCGCCCGCATATCAGAAAGAATACGCTCAAATATCGGAGACTTATTGTGAGTTGAAGTCAGGATTCCCTTGACATTCTCCATCACAAAAACGGTAGGCTGATAGGCTGCTATAATTTTCAGATATTCACGATACAGCGTATGGCGCTTATCCTCCGCAAACCCCTCCAGCCCACGCATACGCGCACGCCCGATGATCGAGTAAGCCTGACACGGGGGTCCTCCCAGAAGTGCCCAGTGCCTCTGCCCCTCAATCGCCTTTCCAATTCGATCCATGACTTCTGACAGCGAAGCCTTGCCCAACTCGGCCTGCCATACAATCCTTTCTGCGGCACGCGCCTGCTCGGGAAACTCTGCCCAAAGCTTATCCCTTGTGACACCGGCATCACCACGAACATAATCGTAGTACATCTCTGGCACCAGGCCATCCGGAAACTGGCGAAAAAAACTCCGAAGCTTCAATGTCCTGTGGGCCCACTCGTCCTTTTCCACCGACAACGTAACCTTGAAATCAGAGCTTCCGCGATAAGCTTCGAAACCTTCGCCCAGCCCACCAGGCCCAGCGAAAATATCAACCACTGGTATCTTCGCACGGGCGGACGGCATTTCGTTCCGCTGAATAGGTCCAGACATTCCATTTTCCCGGCTCAGGTTGAGCATCTACGCCTCTATGATATTTTTATTTATAAACTCATTGGACACATGATATCACGCCATGCCCTTTCCCTCATTTGCCGGATTCATGGCTCAATCAGCTGCACACGCTTCACGCCCAGGCCCTCCGGCCTGGGCATTCCAAAACCATCGCCTCCCGCAAGAATGTCATCAGCAAGCCATTGCAGGCATGGCGACTCAGAACGCGCGGAGGGGGTATTACCCGGACCAATCACGAGCAGCAGACATTCGCACTCCATATGCGGTTCCACCCCTGATTGCCGCACCCCATGCAGTGCTCGCGTGACATACGTCAACCGCAGAATTCGGGAATATGGTTCTCTCACCACGATCGGTCGCTTCACAGAGCCTGACAAGAACCGCACCTGAGGGCTGCACCGGCCACCGACCAACAGCGCCCCGATGATACCCACCCCTGGACAAATGGCATTTTCTCATGAATCCGCCGATCCTTAGAACACCGTGATGATGTGGACCCCATGAAGCTCACACGGCATGACCTGCCGCACTTCGGCAAAGATGACGCACCAGCGGCGGGTGACAGGGCCATTGCGGCTAACGCTCACCCCAACCCGAAAAAATCCGGGCCCATTTCGCCCACGGGCACACCCAGGGCACATTCCGGGCACACGCCCAAAACAGGGAATTTCGGAAAAAGGAGACCTTGACTCGCTGAGTGATGGCCGCAACCAGGCCAAAAACGATTGCTGGCAGGCGTGGTCAGCACTCATCGGCCATTTCGGCGCCGATGGAGAGGCTGTAAGCCTTTGATTTGGGGGGAGATGGCGCGCCCGGCAGGATTCGAACCTGCGACCCCTGCCTTCGGAGGGCAGTACTCTATCCAGCTGAGCTACGGGCGCGTGATGCGTATGGTACTCGAAATTGAATGCTAGCTGTTGTGCCCATTTGGCCCCTGAGTGTTGCCTTCGGAGGGCAGTACTCTATCCAGCTGAGCTACGGGCGCATAACGGAGATACTAGCATATCCCACGGGCTGGCTTGGTAGCGGGCCGATGGAAGGGCGGAGAATAGCCCAAATGGGGCGGCGCGCCAAGGGGCGTAGCACAGGCTGCAGCGCCCACTGACCATGGGCGTGCGGTGGCCGAGGCCCATCAGGCGTTTGCTGGCTCTTCCAGCACCGCTACCGTGTAGCGCCACAGCCTCAGGGAATTCGACCAGTGGCGCTGCGGCAGGCCGGCCTTCTGGCGCAGCGCGGCCATGAAGGTGACGGGATCGGGCAGTTGCTCCCATACGGCGGGCAGGAAGGTGGATCGGTGGGGGCCGTCATGGAGGATCACGCCGTCCACGCCAGGGCGCAAGGTCTGCAGCAGTTCGGCCTCACCTTCCACCTTCAGCAGCTCGGCAGGCTCGAGGATGGAGATGGATAGATGGATCTCCTCGGCCTGGGAGGCGGGCAAGGGCGGAAACCGGGGGTCACGAAAGGCCGCCGCCCAGGCGTTGTGGGCCACATCTTCCACCAGGGGGCGCTGCGCCTCCAGGCTGCCGATGCAACCCCGCAGGGCGGCCTGATGATGCAGGGTGACGAAGGTGGCCGCCGGTGCTACCAGGCGTTCCGAAAGCGTCTCGCGGGGCGTGCAGTCTTCCGGCTGCGCGCCCCCCAGGGCACGGCGGGCCACCTGGAACAGCAGGCGGTGCTCCGTCACGTCCAGATCAACTGAAGGCATAGGCACCGTAGCCCACCACCTGCTCACGGGGCCCGGCCGTATCCCCCGAGCTGCGCAGATCCAGCGTCTCGCCCCTGAGCCCGTGCCGTCGTGCATTGATCAGCAACCCCTGCACCGGCACGTAGCCGCAGGCATGGCCGGGCTGGATCTCCTCGGCCTTCAGCTGGCGTATGGCATTCGATGTGCGGGTGTCCACCTCCCGGGCGGTGTCGTAGTCCAGGTAGTGGCTGAGGTCGGAGCTGATCACCACCAGGGTGTCGTCACCGCCCCATACATCCTCCAGGGCACTGGCCACTTCTTCGCCCGTGGCACTCCCCACCACCAAAGGCACCAGGGTGAAGTCGTCCAGCAGCATCTGCAGGAAAGGCAGTTGCACCTCCAGGCTGTGCTCGTTGCGGTGCGGGTCGTCGAAGCGGAACACGGTGGGAGATTTCACCGCCTTCTCGATGCTGTCCTGATCCACGGACACCGTGCCCAGGGAAGTCTGGAAGCCATCCACGCTGGGGGCTGCGATTCCGTAAAAACCCACCCGGTGAGCCGGGCCGATCAGCACCACACGCTTGATCCGAGCGGCGCGTTCGGGTGTGAGGGTGGCGTAGGCGCGACCAGCCACACCCCCGGAATAGATGTATCCCGCGTGGGGGGCGATCAGGGCCTTGGGCGCGGGTTGGGAAGCGGGGCTCTCCTCACCCCCTTCGTCGAGATAGGCCTGCACCGAGGCCCTCAGGGCATCGGCTTCGGCGGGGTAGAACTGCCCCGCCACTGCGGGGTGTCGTATGGTTTCCACGGCGGCTCCTCCAATAGGCTGGCTGGATATCCGCCCTCAATGGCTTCACCGCCGGATACTTTGTGTATCTCTCATCATGGCTGGACCGCACATTTCAAAAGCCGATGCAGCCATGCCCCTCTGGGGGTGCGATCACTGCCGGCAATACGGGCAGCGACGAAGGGTGGATATCAAGATTGTGTTGAGCATGTCATATCACAGCTGTGTGACAGGCTCTTGACGGAAAAGATTCCTCAGCATTCAAGCGCTCGCAGGCGCTCTGAAGGAAATCCACTTGACCTGTAGTATAGATGCCCCACCACAGTCTTGACCTGTGAACTTGTTCCCAATGCAAGCATCGAATTGGCGATAAGGAAAAATAAAACAGCCGTCCGATCAAGGGACATGGGAGATTTCACTTTCACTTTGTTTCATATCTTTTTGTAAAGTAGAAATCATATGCAGATCACGCCGGAAACACCCTCCTTCCCCACCCGCCACTGGCATGCCCTGGACGACGGTCGCCTGCAGTGCGATGTGTGCCCCCGGGCCTGCAAACTGCGCGAGGGGCAACGGGGGCTGTGTTTCGTGCGCGGGCGCAGCGGCGATCAGGTGGTGCTCACCACTTATGGTCGCGCCATCGGCTTTCGGGCCGACCCCATCGAGAAAAAGCCCCTTTATCACTTCCTGCCGGGCAGCCGCACCCTCTCCTTCGGCACCGCCGGGTGCAACCTGGCCTGCAAGTTCTGCCAGAACTGGGACATGAGCAAGTCACGGGAGATGGACATCATGCAGGCCCGGGCCACGCCGGAGGAACTGGCCCGGGCAGCCCGGGACCAGGGTTGTGCCAGTGTGGCCTTTACCTACAACGATCCGGTGATCTTCATGGAATACGCCATCGACACCGCCCGGGCCTATCGCGAGGTGGGGGTGCGCAGCGTGGCGGTGACCGCGGGCTATATCAGCCCCGGAGCGCGGGAGGATTTTTTCGCCCCCATGGATGCGGTGAATGTGGACCTCAAGGCCTTTGACGAGGGCTTTTACTGGGACCTGTGCGGTGGCCATCTGGAGCCGGTACTGGACACCCTGCGCTACCTGCGCCATGAGACCGATATCTGGCTGGAGCTGACCACCCTGCTCATCCCCGGTCGCAATGACGACGATGAGCAACTACAGGCGATGACGGGCTGGGTGGTGAATGAACTGGGGCCGGATGTGCCCATGCATTTCAGCGCCTTTCACCCGGACTGGCGCATGACCGACCTGCCCCGTACGCCCCTGGCCACCCTGCAACGGGCGCGGCGCATTGCCCGGGACAATGGGGTGCAGCATGTGTATATCGGGAATGTGCATGATGTGGAGGGTAGTACGACCTGGTGTGGCGGGTGTGGGGCGGCGCTGATTCGTCGGGATGGCTACCGCATCAGCGTCGATCGTTTGGGGGCCGGCGGGGAGTGTCTGGGGTGTGGTGCATGGTGCTCTGGTAGATTCTCGTAAGGTGCATGGGGACAGATTAAAATCTGTCCCCGCTGTGCCGGAGAAAGGGGGACAGATTTCAATCTGTCCCCCTTTGGACTTCAGCGGTACCGGAAATGTTGGTACCACACCAATCCCAGGTATTCATGCAAGGCAAACCGGGTGCGGGCCATGGCATTGGCCTGTGGGATCAGTCCGCGCAGGTCAAAGGCCTCGTCAGGGTCGGGTTGACGGTCGAAGGTGGGCACGGCGGTGATCTGAAGGTCTGTTTTTGCAAAGCACCAGCGGGCGCGGGGGATGTGCAGCGCCTGGGTGACCAGCAGGGCGTGAGTCACTCCATCCTCGACCAGGCGCTGGGCGCTGTAGAGGGCGTTCTCGCAGGTGTTACGGCTTTCATCCTCCACCCAGCGCACCGGTATGCCGAACTCATCCTTGAGGAGGTCAGCGATCAGCTCTGACTCGCTCGAAGCCTCATCACCTTCCACACGCCCGCCGCTCACCAGGATGGGCAGCCCGGTCTGGCGGTGCACCCAGGCCCCGTAACGGGCTCGCTTGAGGGAATAGTCGTTGACGGTATCGACCCCGCCATATTCGGGCGCGCCGGGGCGGCGGCCACCAGCCAGGATCACAATGGCCTGAGCATCGCCGGCCGCGGCTTCGGACAGCGGCACGGCCTCCGAGCGGGCTTCAAGCCCATGGATCAGCGCATAGGAAACGGCCGGCAGCGAGGCCACATAGAGCGCCCCCAGGCCAAGCCAGGTCGCCAGCCGGCCCAATCGATGGCGCCAGAGCAGGAGGCCCAGCAGGATCAGGATGAGCCCGCTGGCGGGTGGCATGATGAACAGTTCCAGTGTCGTCATGGTCCGCACATTACAACATCCAGGGCTTCAATGGGGTTGGGATTGCACCCGCGTGAAATCTGCGCTGTCATGTCCCAACATCGCAACATGGCCGAGCCAGCAACTTTGATGAACGAGACCAACCCAGGAAGACTTGGCACCCTGATGGCGGGTACCTCTGCGCGGACTTCAGGGCCAGGTAGCCCGGGGGATCGCAGGTAGCCCAGTGATGGAATCTTTCAGACAGCGGCTGGCGGAACATGGTTTCGTCGCCAACGAGGATTACGCCTACCCGGTGCAGTGCCTGCTCTCGGCCCGGGTGGATCACCTGCGTTGCCTGAACATCAAGGGCACCCAGGGCCGGCGGCGCACCGCCTTTGGGTATGCCCTGGGGCACACCCTGGGGTATGAGCACATCCTGTATCACGAATACATGCCGCCGCCCTCGCCCGAGCCTGTGCGCATCACCCCGGACTGGAACGAGGAAGCCACCGGCGAGCCACCCATCGACCCGGTGGACCGGGTCCTGGGTGAGGCCTGCGCCCTGAGCGAGGGCGAACCCGCTGTGCTCATCCTGGACCGCCTGCACCAGGCGCCCTTTGCCGAGCACCTGCGTCTGGCGGAATTCATCCGCCACGGGCTGTGGCATTACGGCGACGTCACCCTCAAGGCCCATCGCCGCAATCTGCTGGTGTTTCTCATCTCCGATGAGCCGCTGTATCACACCCTGCAACAGATGAGTTTTCGCATCTGGGTGGACCCGGAGCTGGACGAGGCCCCGGAGATCACCCCCGAGGCCCTGGGACTCCCTTCGGAGGCAGGCCCCATGCTGGAGGCCCTGCGGGAGATCTTCGCGGACCTGGGCACGGCCCCCACGCCTCTGGAATATCAGCGCTTGATCCACGACATCCATGTCAATGTGAACACCCTGGAAGAGCTGCGCCTATCCCTCTTTGGCTGGGTGGAAGATGTGGACCGCAAACATCTGATGTCAGCCCTCATGCGCCGCACGCTGGAGCGGCATATGCCCGTCATCCAGGCCTATGTGTCGGGCACGTCGCCCCCCTTCAGCACCTGGCCACCGAGCGATGGCGACGGCATCACGCCATGACGCGCGGCACCGGTATCCGCTATGATCCCCCCATTGAATTCACACCACGACACACAGCCCATGACGCCCGATCAGGTCAAGACACTCATCGAAACGGGTCTGCCCGGCGCCCGTGTCTCCGTGACTGGCGGAGACGGCCATTTTGAGGCGCGGGTCATCAGCGAGGCCTTTGCCGGACAGTCGCGCATCAAGCGCCACCAGATGGTCAACGCCACGGTGATGAACGAGATCACCAGCGGTGCGCTGCACGCCCTGTCCATGCGCACCTTCACACCGGACGAAGCCGACCAGAACGCCTCCTGATCATGCCGGCCCCATCTTCATAGCCTTCACGGAAACACACGATGAAATTCGAGACCCTCGCCGTTCACGCCGGCTTCAGCCCCGACCCGACCACCAAGGCCGTGGCGACCCCCATCTACCAGACCACGTCCTACGCCTTTGACGACACCCAGCATGGGGCTGACCTGTTCGACCTGAAGGTGCAGGGCAATATCTACACGCGCATCATGAACCCCACCACGGATGTGCTGGAGAAGCGCGTGGCGGCATTGGAGGGGGGCGTGGGTGCCCTGGGACTGGCTTCGGGCATGGCAGCAGTCACGTATTCCATCATGACCCTGGCTCAGGCGGGCCATAACATCGTCACCACCAGCACCCTCTACGGCGGCACCTACAATCTGTTTGCCCACACCCTGCCCCGCTATGGTATCGAGGTGCGCTTCGCGGCCCCCGGTGATATCGACGGCATGCGCGCCCTGATGGACGACAACACCCGGGCGGTGTTCTGCGAGACCATCGGCAACCCGGCCGGCAATGTGGCCGATATCGAAGCCCTGGCCAACCTGGCCCATGAATATGGCGTGCCGCTGATCGCCGATAACACCGTGCCCACCCCCTATTTGTGCCGGCCGTTTGAGTTCGGGGCTGATATCGTGGTGCATGCACTCACCAAATACATGGGCGGCCACGGCACCACCATCGCCGGCGCCATTGTCGACTCGGGGGAATTCCCCTGGGAGGAGCACAAGGAAAAGTTCCCGGGCCTGTGCGAACCGGATCCTTCCTATCACGGCGTGGTGTACACCGAGGCCTTGGGCGCCGCCGCCTATATCGGTCGCGCCCGCGTGGTGCCATTGCGCAACATGGGCGCCGCCCTGTCGCCCTTCAACAGTTTCTTGATCATGCAGGGCATCGAAACTCTGCCGGTGCGCATGGACCGTCACTGCGACAATGCCCTGAAAGTGGCGCAATTCCTCAAGGAGCACCCCAAGGTCAACTGGGTACGCTTCGCGGGCCTGGAAGATCACCCGGACCACCACTTGGCGCAGAAATACATGAACGGTCGCGCTGCCAGCATCCTGTCGTTCGGCATCAAGGGAGGGCTGGAGGCTGGAGCGAAGTTCATTGATGCCCTGCAACTGGCCGTGCGCCTGGTGAACATCGGCGATGCCAAGACCCTGGCCTGCCACCCGGCCACCACCACCCACCGGCAGCTGTCGCCGGAAGAACTGCAACGAGCTGGCGTGGGTGAAGATATGGTGCGCCTGTCCATTGGACTGGAGCACGTGGATGATATCCTTGAGGATCTGGACCGGGCCCTGGCGGCGGCCGGCTGACTGCCTCGCCCGCCCCTCGGGGCGCTCCGCATGACAGACCCATGCCCATGAAGAAGACCAGGATCCACCACCATGCCCGCCGCCGTTGACGTCAAGGACCTGAGCGCACTGACGCCCATCAAGGAGTTGTCCGAAGCCGGGCTCAAGCGCCTTCTTGGACAGGTGGAGCCCATCAGGCTGCCGGCAGGTCGCAAGCTGCACGCCAGCGACGAGCGTGAGAGCGCCATCTACCTGCTGGATGGACTGATCTCCCTGGTCTGTCGGGGCAACCCCATGCGGGTGGAGGGCGGCTCCGACCGTGCGCGCCTGCCCCTGTTCAGCGATCGGGTTCAGGGGGAGTTTGCCCTGGCCGAAACGCCCTCCACCCTGCTCAAGGTCAACAAGCAGGCCTTCTCCGAGTTGCTTAACCAGGAACGCACTTCTGGCTATGAAGTGGTGGATACCGAGGCCACGGCGGAGGAAGGGGTCATTCTGCAACAGCTTTATCTGGCCACCGCCCAGAAAAAGCTGGAATTGCCTCCCATGCCCGAAGTGGCCATGCGCATCCAGAAGATGGCCGACGATCCCAACGTGGGCGTGAACGAGATCACCCAGGTGGTGCAGATGGATCCGGCCGTGGCCGGGGCGCTGCTCCATGCCACCAACAGCCCCCTGTATCGCACGGCCAAGCAGATCAGCAACATCCGCGACGCCGTGGTCCGTCTGGGCTTCAATACCACCAAGACCCTGGCCTTCAATCTGGCCATGCGCCAGACCTTTCGGAGTGACTCCAGCCTGGTGCGAGAGCGCATTCACCAGGTGTGGGAGCACAGTGTGAATGTCTCGGCCATTGCCTATGTGCTGGCCAAACATCTACGGGGATTTGACCCGGACCGCGCCCTGCTGGCCGGCCTGATGCACCGCATTGGTGCCGTGCCCATCCTCAACTTCATCGGCAAGAATCAGCTGGAACTGAGCCCCGAGGCCATGGAAGAGGCCGTCAACAAGCTCAATGCCCTGGCGGGCGTGCTGGTGATGAATTACTGGGGCATGGACACGGAACTCATCACCGTGGTGGAACAGGCTGACCAGTGGATGCGGGATGAAGGCCCCAAGGCTGACTATTGTGATCTGGTGATCGTTTCCCAATTGTTCGCCCTGCGTGACAGCCCAAAAGGCCAGACCTTGCCACGCACTGACCAGGCCCCCGCTTTTGCCAAACTGGAACTCGGCCCCCTGGATGAGGACCTGAACCTGGAGGTGCTCAAGGAGGCCGAGGGAGAGTTACAGATGATCCGGCAGGTGCTCCATGGTTGATGCAGTCGATACCACCACCCTCGAGAAGCTGTCCTACCTGAACGAGTTGGAACCGGCAGCGCTGGAACAACTGGCCAAGAAAACCCTGAAACTGCCCATGAAGGCCGGCACCAAAGTGCAGGCAGGCGACCAGTCCCGCTGGATGCTCTACCTGGTGGAAGGCAAACTCAGTCTCTTCTCCGAAGGGCAGCCGCAGGTCATCGAAGCCTTCAGTCGCAGGGCCCACCAGCCCATCTTCGGCGCCAGTCGTCTCAAGGAATACGCCGTGGCGCTGTCGCAGTGCCAGGTGCTGCGCGTCGATCGCAACCTGTTCGATACCCTGAGCCGACAGCAGAGCGAAGCCGGCTACGAGATTGAGGAAACCACCCTCAGCGATGTGGAGAGCGAACTCTTCTCCACCCTGTATCAACGCATTGTCACCGGGCAACTGGCCCTGCCCGCGTTGCCGGAAGTAGCCACCAAGATTCAGTCGGCCATCAACGACACCCAGATCGATGCCGCCCGCCTGTCCCGTATCGTGCTGATGGACATGGCGGTCACCGGGGGGCTGATCAAGGCAGCCAACAGCGCCTTGTATGGTGGCGCGGCTCCGGTGCACAACGTGCGTGATGCCATTGTCCGCCTGGGTTTTGCGGCCACCCGTCAATTGGTCATCAGTATCGCCATGAAGCAGGTCTTCAAGACCTCAGTGCGCGGCCTGCAACGGCGCATGCTGGAGCTGTGGGACCGCAGCGTCAGGGTGTCGGCCCTGAGTTACGTGCTGGCGCGTCACGGCACCCGCTTTGACCCGGAGCACGCCCTGCTGGCCGGTTTGCTGCATCAGGTGGGCATGGTGCCGTTGCTGGACTACCTGGGACAGCATCATTCCCACATGGAAGATAGGGAAATCGATGCGATCCTCCAGCGCCTGCACCCGGTGATGGGAGAACTGGTGGTCAACGACTGGGGCCTGGGGCCAGACCTGAGCACTGTGGTGAGGGAGGTGAATCAATACGAGCGTAATGGCAACTCGCCTCCCGACTATTGCGATGTGGTAGTGGTGGCCCATCTATACGCGCTCACCCACAACCGCAAGGGTCAGCCCGTGGCCAATATCCCGCGCTATGACCAGGTACCGGCTTACGCAAAACTCGGCCTGAGGCCTCCCAACGAGGAAATGAAGCTGGACCTGTTCGAGGAAGCGGAACAGGAGATTCGTCAGGTCATGGACATGCTCAAGAGCCCCTCTCCGGCCTGAATCATCCCACTACCTTGGTAGGGTATAGCCGCGCCCTGGGCTCAGGCTGTTAGAATGAGGCATCAACCCGGTCGCAAGCCCCGCAAGAGCCGGCCACCGCACAGGATTCCCTCATGAATAACACCACCAAGCGCCCCGTTCAGGGCGAGAAGCTGCGCGCCGCCGACAAGGTGTCCCGCATCCCCGTGAAGATCACCCCCACCGAGCGTCCGCCGCGCAAACCCGCATGGATCCGGGCCCGGGCTCAGGGCAGCCCGGAGGTGCAGCGCCTCAAGCGGGTGCTACGCGACAGCCACCTGCACACGGTGTGCGAGGAGGCCGCCTGCCCCAACCTGGGTGAATGTTTCGGGCATGGCACGGCCACCTTCATCATCATGGGCGATATCTGCACCCGTCGCTGCCCATTCTGCGATGTGGCCCACGGCCGCCCCAATCCCCTGGACCCGGAGGAGCCGGAAAACCTGGCGCGCACGGTTCAGGCCATGGGCCTGCGCTATGTGGTGATCACCTCGGTGGATCGGGACGACCTGCGCGATGGCGGCGCCGGCCACTTCGTGGACTGTACGGTGCGTACCCGTGCATTGAGCCCGGACATCCGCATCGAGGTACTGGTACCGGATTTTCGTGGCCGCATGGATCTGGCCCTGGACATCCTGGAGAAGGGTCTGCCCGATGTGTTCAATCACAACCTGGAGACAGTGCCCAGGCTGTATCGCCAGGCCCGCCCCGGGGCCGACTATGCCTGGTCGCTGGAACTGTTGCGGGCCTTCAAGGCGCGCCATCCCCACATCCCCACCAAGTCCGGCCTGATGCTGGGCCTGGGGGAGGAGATGGATGAGGTGGAGGCCACGCTCAAGGACCTTCGGGACCATGATTGCGAGATGCTCACCCTGGGGCAGTACCTGCAGCCCTCACGGCATCATCTGCCGGTGAGCCGGTTCGTCACCCCGGAGGAATTCGAACACCTGGCTCAGGTGGCCTATGACCTGGGCTTCCGCCAGGTGGCCAGCGGCCCCATGGTGCGCTCTTCCTACCACGCCGACCAGCAGGCGGCCGCCTTTGCCCAAAAGCAGGACTGAGTACCGTGGATGATCAGGCCCTGCTGCGCTACAGCCGCCAGATCCTTCTGCCCCAGGTGGGTATCGAGGGCCAGGAACGCCTGGCCACGGCGCATGTCCTGATCATTGGTGTGGGTGGCCTGGGCAGCCCGGTGGCCATGTATCTGGCGGCCGCCGGCGTGGGCCATCTCACCCTGGTGGATCCCGACACAGTGGACCTGTCCAACCTGCAGCGCCAGATCATCCACACCACCGAGCGCATCGGCCAGCCCAAGGTACACTCGGCCCGAGAGACCCTTCAAGGGATCAATCCCACGGTGCGCATCGACTGCATCGACCGGGCTCTGGAAGGTCTGGCCCTGGAGGATGCCATGCGCGGTGCCAATCTGCTGCTGGACTGCTCGGATAACTTTGCCACGCGCTTTGCCGTCAACCGGGCCAGCGTGGCCACGGGCACACCGCTGGTTTCCGCTGCAGTGATTCGCATGGAGGGTCAGATCACGGTCTTCGAGCCTGGTCGGCCCGATAGTCCTTGTTATCAGTGCCTGTACGGTGAGGGCGGGGAGACCGGCGAGACCTGTTCCGAGAACGGGGTGCTGGCCAGCCTGCCCGGGGTGATGGGCACCCTGCAGGCCACCGAGGCCCTGAAGTGGCTGGTGGGATTGCCGACGCTGAGGGGACGTCTATTGCTGCTGGATGCCCTGACCATGGAGTGGCGCAGCATCCGGGTGCCGAAGGACCCGGGGTGCCCGGTATGTGGGTCAAAGGTCCAAGACTCCCTTCTCCCCTCGGGGGAGAAGGGCCGGGGATGAGGGGAGCGGAGGGCACCCTTGCCTGCCCAATCCACCCTCACCCCAACCCCTCTCCCGCCAGCGGGAGAGGGGCTACTCGCACAAGAGGCAGGGTTTGCCATCCCATCAGGGGAGAAGAACCCGGGATGAGGGGAGAAGCGGCGGCAGCGGGGCTACACCCTTTAGAGCTTTTTCTTCAGCAACTCGTTCACCTGCGCCGGGTTGGCCTTGCCGCCTGTCTGCTTCATCACCTGGCCCACAAAGAAGCCAAAGAGCTTGTCCTTGCCGCTGCGATACTGTTCCAGCTGTTTGGGATTGTCGGCGATCACCTGGTCGATCACCTGCTCGATGGCACCGGTGTCCGTGATCTGCTTGAGGCCCTTGGCCTCGATCACCATGTCGGCATCCCCCTCCCCGGCCCACATGGCCTCGAAGACCTCCTTGGCGATCTTGCCGGAGATGGTGTTGTCCTGGATGCGTGCCAGCAGGGCTCCCAGGGCCTGGGCGGACACCGGGCTGTCGCCGATCTCACGGCCCTCTCGGTTCAGGGCGCCAGAGAGTTCACCCATCACCCAGTTGGCGACCATCTTGGCCTGGCCTGAGCCGGCCTGCTCCACCACCGCTTCGAAATAATCCGCCATCTCCCGACTGCTGGTCAGGGTAGACGCATCGTAGGCCGACAGCCCGTAGTGGGTCATGAAACGCTGCTTTTTCTCATCCGGTAGTTCCGGCAGGCTGGCCCGTACCTGTTCAATGAAGGTGCTGTCGATATCCAGCGGCAACAGGTCAGGGTCCGGGAAGTAGCGGTAGTCGTTGGCCTCTTCCTTGGAGCGCATGGAACGGGTCTCGCCCTTGTCCGGATCGAACAGCCGGGTCTCCTGGACCACTGCGCCGCCGCCTTCCAGGACATCGATCTGCCGCTCCACCTCGAACTCGATGGCCTTCTCCAGAAAGCGGAAGGAGTTGAGGTTCTTGATTTCGGTGCGGGTGCCGAACTTTTCCGTACCCTTGCGGCGCACGGACACGTTGGCGTCACAGCGGAAGGAGCCTTCCTGCATGTTGCCATCGCAGATGCCCAGATACCGCACCAGCGAGTGCATCTTCTTCATGTAAGCCACGGCCTCCCGGGAGGAACGCATGTCCGGTTCGGAGACGATCTCCAGCAGCGGCGTGCCTGCCCGGTTCAGGTCGATCCCGGTCATGCCATGGAAGTCCTCATGCAGGCTCTTGCCGGCATCTTCCTCCAGATGCGCCCGGGTCACACCGATGGTCCTGGTCTCATCGTCGTCCAGTTCGATGTCCAGGTGGCCGCGGCCCACCACGGGGAGTTCGTACTGGGAGATCTGGTAACCCTTGGGTAGATCAGGATAGAAGTAGTTCTTGCGGGCAAACACCGAACGGGGTGTGATCTGGGCATCGATGGCCAGGCCCAGCTTCACCGCCATGGCGACAGCCTTCTCGTTGAGCACCGGCAATACCCCCGGCAGGCCGAGATCCACGGCACAGGCCTGGGTGTTGGGCTCGGCCCCATAGGCGGTGGATGCCCCGGAGAAGATCTTCGACCGGGTGGACAACTGGGCATGAATTTCCAGCCCGATGACCGTTTCCCATTCCATACAGTAATCCTGATGTTTGACGTAAGATGGGGAATACTTCGCGGCAGCCGTGGCTTACACGAATCCACCCGGGGCCATGCCACACCACTCCGTACCCACTTGGTACTGGTGAGCCACGCCGAGCAGACGGGCTTCATCGAAGTAATTGCCGATGAGCTGCAGGCCCACGGGCAGGCCATCACTGAAGCCGGCGGGCAGCGATAGGGCCGGCAGACCGGCCAGATTCACGGCGATGGTGTAGATATCCGAGAGATACATGGTGACCGGGTCATTGGTCTTCTCCCCCAGGCGGAAGGCCGTGCTCGGGGCGGTGGGCCCGAGGATCACGTCCACCTCCTTGAAGGCACTGGCGAAATCCTCGGCGATCAGTCGGCGGATCTTCTGCGCCTTGAGGTAGTAGGCATCAAAATAGCCGGCCGAGAGGGCGTAGGTGCCCACCATGATGCGCCGCTTCACCTCGGGGCCGAAACCCTCGCCACGCGAGCGCATGTAGAGGTCCAGAAGATCCTTCGGATCCTCGCAGCGATAGCCATAGCGCACACCATCGAAACGGGCCAGGTTGGAGGAGCACTCGGCCGGGGCCACCACATAGTAGGCGGCCACCGACAGGTCCGAGTGGGGCAGATCCACCTCCACGAACTCCGCACCCAGCCCCTTGTAATGGGCGATGGCCTCGTCCACCACGCGGGCCACACCCGCATCCATGCCTTCGCCGAAGAACTGCTTGGGCAGGCCGATACGCAGCCCCTTCACCGGTGTGTTCATGTGCCTGGTGAAGTCTTCATCCGGGCGCTGAATGCTGGTGGAATCACGATGATCGAAGCCGGCCATCACATTCAGCATCAGCGCACAGTCCTCAGCGGTGCGGGCCATGGGGCCGCCCTGATCCAGGCTGGAGGCAAAAGCGATCATGCCCCAGCGGGACACCCGCCCGTAAGTGGGCTTGATGCCGGTGACACCGTTGAGGGCGGCGGGCTGACGGATGGAGCCGCCGGTATCGGTACCCGTGGCGCCGGGTGCCAGGCGCCCGGCCACCACCGCCGCAGAGCCGCCGGAGGAACCGCCGGGCACCCGCTCGGTGTCCCAGGGATTCTTGACGGGGCCGTAGTAGCTGGTCTCATTGGACGACCCCATGGCGAACTCATCCATGTTGGTCTTGCCCAGGATGGGACAGCCCGCAGCCTTGAAGCGTGCCACCACCGTGGCATCGTAGGGGGCGATGAAATTGTCCAGCATCTTCGAGCCGCAGGAGGTGCGGGTGCCCTCGGTGCAGAAGATATCCTTGTGAGCGATGGGCACCCCGGTGAGCGGTCCGGCGTGCCCCTGCGCCCGGGCCTCATCGGCGGCACGGGCCGCTTCCATGGCCTGCTCGCCGGTCACGGTGACATAGGCGTTAAGGGCGTCGTCCAGGGTCTCGATGCGGCGCAGGTAGTGAGCGGTCAGCTCAACACTGGAGACCTCACCCTCCTTCAGGGCGGCGGCGAGTTCGGCAATGGACTTCTCGTGCATGGATCGTTCCGTGGTTGAAGACGGTCAAGGGACGCGCAGAGGCCTACTCGATCACCTTGGGCACCAGGTAAAGACCGGACTCCACGGCCGGGGCATTGGCCTGGAAGTGATCCCGCTGATCGGTCTCGGTGGGCTCGTCAACGCGCAGGCGCTGTGAGGCGTCCAGCGGATGAGCCATGGGCGTCACCCCCCGGGTATCGACCCCATCCATTTGTTGCACCAGGCCCAGAATGTCAGAGAGATTGCGGGCATAACCCTGCAGATCCTCTTCCTGGACACTGAGCCGGGCCAGATGGGCGATCTTGCGCACCTCATCAAGTGACAGCGACATGACATGCTCCGGGATCACGAATGCCTTGGGTAAGCGGCGTAAAGTAGCATAGTTGACGCCTTGCCCAAAGCCTGTGGCGGTTGCTAGAGTAGCGCCTTTCGCAGGCGACGCCACTTGAAACCCATGCTCAGCCGTCTACTCGGTCTACTCTCCAACGACATCTCCATTGATTTGGGCACCGCCAACACGCTGATCTACATGCGTGGCAAGGGGATCGTGCTCAATGAACCCTCGGTGGTGGCCATTCGCCAGGACCGGGGTCCGGGCGGGCCGCGCTCGGTGGAGGCCGTGGGTACCGCCGCCAAGAAGATGATCGGTCGCACGCCGGAGAACATCCAGGCGATCCGCCCCATGAAGGACGGCGTGATCGCCGACTTCACCACCACGGAAAAGATGCTCCAGCATTTCATCCGCAAGGTGCATCACCATCGCATGTTCCGCCCCAGTCCCCGGGTGCTGGTGTGCGTGCCCTGCGGGGCCACCCAGGTGGAACGTCGCGCCATCCGTGAATCGGCGGCGGGCGCTGGTGCCCGGCGGGTGTACCTGATGGAAGAACCCATGGCGGCAGCCGTCGGCTCGGGCATCCCCGTGGACGAGGCCCGCGGTTCCATGGTGCTGGACATCGGCGGCGGCACCTCCGAGGTGGCGGTCATGTCCTTGAACGGCATCGTCTATTCTTCCTCCGTGCGCATCGGTGGCGACACCTTTGACGACGCCATCGTCGCCTATGTGCGTCGCAACTACGGCATCCTCATCGGCGAGGCCACCGCCGAGCGCATCAAGCATGAGATCGGCTCCGCCTATCCGGGTAAGGAGTTGCTCGAGATCGAGGTCAAGGGTCGCAACCTGGCCGAGGGTGTGCCCCGCGCCTTCACCCTCAACAGCAACGAGATCCTCGAGTCCCTGCAGGAGCCCTTGCATGGCATTGTCAGTGCCGTGCGTACAGCACTGGAGCAGACGCCTCCCGAACTGGGTTCCGACGTGGCCGAGCGGGGCATCGTGCTCACCGGCGGTGGGGCGTTGCTGCGTGACCTGGATCGCCTGCTGATGGAAGAGACCGGCATCCCGGTGGTGGTGGCCGATGACCCCCTCACCTGCGTGGCCCGTGGCGGTGGCAAGGTGCTGGAAATGCTCGACGAACACGGAGCCGACTTCCTGTCCGTTGAGTAACGCGCCGCACCGGAGGGCTCGCCATCAAACAGCCGCTCTTCATCCTGGGGCCTTCGCCCGCATTCCGGCTGGCCCTGGTGGTTGTTCTGTCCCTGGTGCTGATGACCGTGGATCATCGTCACCATCATCTTCAGGAAGTCCGCTCCTGGCTGTCTTCCGCGGTCTATCCCATCCAGTATGTCGCCGATCTGCCCGTGCGCCTGAGCGCCTGGACCGGCGAGCAGTTCTCCACGCATCAGTCTCTGGTGGCACAGAATCGTGCCCTGCAGGAAGAAAACCTGCTACTGCGTTCACGCATGCTGCGTTTTGAGGCGCTGGAGTCGGAAAACACCCGCCTGCGGGAACTGCTGGACACTGCCAAGCGGCTGCGGGAGCAGGTGGTCATTGCGCAACTGCTCTCGGTGGATCTGGACCCCTTCCGTCAGCAGGTGGTACTGGACAAGGGCAGTCGCCATCAGGTCTATGCCGGACAACCCCTGATCAATGCCGCCGGCGTGGTGGGCCAGGTGCTGGAGGTTCACCCCCTGAACAGCGTGGCCCTGCTCATCTCCGACCCCAGCCACGCCCTGCCCGTGCAGGTCAACCGCACCGGATTGCGCACCCTGGCCATGGGTACCGGCAACCCGGAGCGCCTGGACCTGCGCTTTATCCCTCCCAGCGAGGACATCCGCCGTGGTGACATCATCAGCACCTCGGGGCTGGGGGGGCGTTTCCCGGCCGATTATCCGGTGGCCCAGGTCACGCGAGTGGAGCGGCCCTCCGGCGAGTCCTTCGCCCAGGTGGAAGCCCGGCCGCTGGCCCGCCTTGATCGCTCCCGGGAGGTCTTGCTGCTGTGGCCCGCGCAACCTGACCAGGACCCAAACACCCCCGCGGAACTCGCGCCCCCCGAGGACACCGAGCCGCCGCCGGAGGAGACCGGCGAACCGGATACCGACGAGGTGATCCATGGGTGAGTGGCGCGCACGCCTGCTGGTGATCCCGCTGACCTTTGTCGGAGCGCTGATCCTCACGGTCATGCCCCTGCCCGAGGCGTTAGCCCCCTGGCGTCCGGAGTGGCTGGCCATGACCGTGCTCTATTGGACCCTGGCCCTGCCCCGGCAGGTGGGGGTGGGCACCGCATGGTTCCTGGGCCTGCTGCTGGACGTCACCCAGGGCGCCCTGCTGGGGCAACACGCCCTGGCCCTGGCCCTGATCGCCTGGATCAGTCTACGCCTGCATCAGCGGGTACGCTTCTTCCCCGTCTGGCAGCAGGCAGTCACCGTGGGGGCCCTGCTGGCCCTCTATCTCATGCTGGTGCTCTGGGTATACGGCATCACCGGCATGGCCCCGGGCACCTGGCTGTACTGGGCCCCGCTGGCCAGCAGTGTGCTGCTCTGGCCTCCGGTGTTCTTCACCCTGCGCGGCATCCGTCGGCGTTGGTGTCTATCCGTGGGCTGAGTTGTCCTCATCCCGCACGCTGCCGCAGCAGCCAGCGCACATCCAGAGCGAACGATACCGTCAATGCCAGCAGCGCCGAAGCCGCCAGCCAGGTGGCCGTGGCGGCGGTGACGAACCCGGGCAGACAGGCCAGCAGCGCCAGCACCTGCCAGACGCACACCGCCTTGCGTCGAGTGCTGTCGGGCAGGGGCCGCCGCAGTCTGGGCACCCGGTAGCCGGCGGCCACGAAGGCATAGCGCATCAGGCCGATGGCCAGCACCCAGACCTCCACCTTGCCGGAGAGGGCCAGCCCCAGACACAGCACCAGGATCAGGGCGGCGTCCAGTTCCATGTCGAAGCGGGCCCCGAAGGCCGTGGCGGCATCCAGCCGCCGGGCCAGCCAGCCATCCAGGCCATCCAGCAGCAGGGCCGCCCCGGCCAGAGCGGCCAGCAGCGTGCCATGGTCACGATAAAGTTCCGGTTGTGCCAGGGCGCCGGCCAGCACGCAGACCGGCAGGGCGCGCAGCAGGGTGACCCGATTGGGCCAGCCGAAACCACTCCTCGGGGCCGACCAGCGCCCCAGCAGGAGCACCGCCAGCACGCCATAGGCCAGGACCGACCCGGCCGCGATCGCCAGGGTCAGCAAGCCCACGCTCACCAGCCAGGCCAACCCCGCCAGCAACAGACCCACTCCCGCCAGCAGATCCGGGAGCAGGCGCAGGGGTGCCCACCGCGGCTGAGCCACCCAGCCCTTCATTGCCTCTACCGTCTTACCCACGCCGCTCACGCTCCTTGATGCCGATTGATAGGCCCGTACCCAGCCCCCTGCGGGGGAAGACACATCCCCCCGATCGGGCCTATGCTGCCCCTGAACCCACTGACAGGCGTCGGCGCCGAAAGATTCCCCCATGCCCATCGACCGCGATGCTGCCACCGCCTTCTGGATCGCCACCCCGGGCCGGGGAGAACTGCGCCGGGAGATCCTGCCGCCGCTGCCCGCCGACCACGTGCAGGTCACCGCACTCTATAGCGGCATCAGCCGGGGGACGGAGTCGCTGGTGTTTCACGGCCATGTGCCCCCGACAGAGTATCAGCGCATGCGCGCCCCGTTTCAGGCGGGGGACTTCCCCGGCCCGGTGAAATACGGTTATGCCAGTGTGGGCCGGGTGGACTGCGGTCCTGCTGACCTCATGGGCCGATCGGTCTTCTGCCTGCACCCCCATCAGGACCATTACCAGGTCCCGGCGACGGCGGTGACCCCACTGCCCGGGGGGCTCCCCCCCGGGCGGGCCGTGCTGGCGGCCAACATGGAGACCGCCATCAACGGCATCTGGGATGCGGGCATCGGTCCCGGTGACCGGGTGTGCGTGATCGGTGCCGGGGTGGTGGGTGCGCTGGTGGCCTATCTGGCAGCACGCATCCCGGGCACCCGGGTGACCCTGGTGGATATCAATGAAGGGCGGGCCGCACTGGCGAAGGCCCTGGGGGCGGGCTTCGCGCGGCCGGAGGCCGCGCCCGGGGACCAGGACCACGTGATCCACGTCAGCGGTCAGCCCGACGGGCTGGACCATGCCCTGACACTGGCCGGTGACGAAGGCCTGGTGCTGGAGATGAGCTGGTACGGGGATCGCCCGGTCACCCTGCCCCTGGGTGGGGCCTTCCACGCCCGGCGACTGACCCTGCGCTCCAGCCAGGTGGGTCGGCTGCCGCCCTCGCGCACCCCCCGCTGGGATTACCGCCGGCGCCTGGCCCTGGCCCTGGAACTGCTCAAGGATCCGGTGCTGGAGCCATTGATCAGCGGCGAGTCGGATTTCCTTGCCCTGCCCCGGGTCATGCCGTCACTGGCGGACGGGGGCGGTCAGGTGCTCTGCCATCGGATCCGCTATCCGGCGGCGATGTCCAACGATTGACCATCCCCCCCCCCAGGAGAAACGCCATGTACACGGTGACCGTAAGAGATCACATGATGATCGCCCACAGCTTCAGCGGCGAAACCTTCGGCCCGGCCCAGCGTCTGCACGGCGCCACCTATGTGGTGGATGCCTGTTTCAAGCGCGAGGCGCTGGATGAGGAAAATCTGGTGGTGGACATCGGGCGAGCGACCGAGGTGCTGAACGAGATCCTGGGCGAGTTCAACTATCGCAACCTGGATGAGGTGGAGGCCTTCCAGGGGCAGAACACCACCACCGAGTTCATGGCCCGGGTGATCTTCGATCGCCTCGCCGAGGCCATCCGTGAGGGGCGCCTGGGGGCATCGGCCCGGGGCCTGTCCGCCCTGGCGGTGACCCTGCATGAATCGCATGTGGCCCACGCCGGCTTTGAGGGCCCGCTTTGAATCAGCGGCTCACCTTGCTGGTGCCGGGCGATCCGCAACAGACCACCGGCGGCTATCTCTACGACCGGCACCTGGCCCGAGAACTGGAGGCGGCGGGCTGGACGGTCACCCTGGGCGGGCTCAAAGGGGCCTTCCCCGGCCCGGATGAGACGGCCCACCGGGCCCTGGATGAGGCCCTGTCGGCGCTGGCGTCGGGGTCGCGCGTCCTGCTGGACGGTCTGGCCATGGGGGCCTTGCCCGAGGTGATCGAGGCCCACGCCGACCGCCTGGACCTGACCGCCCTGGTGCATCATCCCCTGGGGGATGAAAGCGGCCTGGACCCTGCACGGCGTGACCGGCTGCTACACCTGGAGACCCGCGCCCTGCAGCGGGTGGCCCGGATCGTTGTCACCAGCGACTTCACCGCCCGGCGCCTGCAGGCATTGGGTCTGGCCCCGGCGGCGATCCATGTGGCCCCGCCGGGGGTGTCGCCCGCGCCGTTGTGCGCCATGGCCCGGGGTGAACCGGGCCATGGGGAGAAGGCCATCCCGCGCCTGCTCTGCGTGGCTCACCTGGCCCCCCGCAAGGGTCATGATGTGCTGCTGGAGGCCCTGGCCCACCTGTTGGATCTGTCCTGGCACTGCGACTGGGTGGGTTGTACGGATCGGGATCCCCAGTGGGCCGCGACGCTGCAACAGCAGTGCCGGGTCCTGGGCCTGAACGCACGGGTCACCCTCCATGGCGAGCTGCCTGCGGATCGGGTCGCGGCGGCCTTGGATAAGGCCTCGGTGTTCGTCCTGCCCTCCCGCTACGAGGGCTTTGGCATGGTGGTGACGGAGGCCCTGGCCCGGGGGCTGCCGGTGATCACCACCACCGGCGGGGCCCTGCGCGACACCCTTCCCGCCGGCGCCGGCCTGTCGGTGCCGCCCGAGGACCCCCAGGCCCTGGCCGACGCCCTGCGACGCTGGCTGACACAACCCGCCCTGCGCGCCGCCCTGATCCAGGGGGCGCGGGCGGCCCGGGGACATCTGCCGGACTGGTCGGAGACGGCCCGACGGGTCGCCCAGGCCCTGGACACGGCGCCCAAGGCCCGGGACGAGGGGTTTGCCCGGAACTGGCTGGACCTGCGCGCCGGGGCCGACGCCCGGGCCCGACACCCGCGCCTGGCCCAGGCTGCCGGGGCCTGGCTGCGGCGGCGCGACACCGCCCCCTATCGCATCCTGGACATGGGGGCCGGCTCCGGTAACAACCTGCGCCATCTGGCGCCCTCACTGCCTGGGCCGCAGCACTGGACGCTCTGGGACCGGGATCCGGCCCTGCTGGATGCGGCCATGGCGGCCCCCATCCCCCAGGATGCCGACGGGGTACACGTGGCACGGGAGACGCGGGAGGTGGACCTGGCCGACCTGACGGCGGCGGATCTGGCGGGCGTGCACCTGGTCACCGCCTCGGCCCTGCTGGACCTGGTGTCGGCGGATTGGCTGAAGCAGCTGGTGGAGGCCTGCGCACGACAGAGGGCCGCCTTGCTGCTGACCCTATCGGTGGACGGCCAGCGCGGCTTTCTGGAGGCCGGGGGCCGGCGGCGGGCCGACCCTGAGGATGCCTGGGCGGCGGACCTGTTCCACAGGCATCAGCGTCGGGACAAGGGCCTGGGGGCGGCCCTGGGGCCCGCGGCCCCGGCCTGTCTCGTGCGCATCCTTCACTCCCATGGCTACCAGGTGCACCAACGCCCCAGCCCCTGGTGTCTGCAGGCGGGCAACGAGCAGGCCCGCACCCTGGGGGTGGAAACACTGGATGGATGGCGGGATGCACTGCTGGAGCAGGCCCCCGGGGAGGCGGATCGCATCCTTGCCTGGCACCGGGCCCGACGCGCGGCGCTGCTGGATCATCGCCTGGGGCTGTGGGTGGGCCACCAGGATGCCTTTGCCCGACCCAGGGTTTGAGCCTGGTTGAATCGGGTCAGGCCCTGAGATCCACGTCGAACAGGGTGTCCTCACCGCAGGTGAAGCGGCGCACCCGGGGCCGCAGGGCCTGATCCAGGGTGTCGATGGGGGGCAGGGACAACCCCGGCCGCCCGGAACCGATCACCATCGGCGCCACCAGCAGGTGCAGACGGTCCAGTAAGCCCGCCTCGAGAAACCGCGACACGGTGACCCCGCCCCCTTCCACCAGCACCCGGCGGTAGCCCGCCTCGGCCAGCCGTGAGACCACCTGCTGGGGACGGATACGGCCGGTGTCATCGTCCGTATCCAGCGGCAGGGTCTGAACATGTGCGGGCAGCGCGCCCGCCGGGCTGACGCCCCGACCCACCAGCAGCAGGGTGGGCGGTGTGGCCGAGCCGGCCGGGGCAGTCTCAAAGAGTGGCCCCTCATGGGGCACACGCCCCCGGGGGTCTAGGACCACCCGGGCGGGGCTGTTCCCAGGGGCATGGCGCACGGTGAGTTGCGGTCGGTCGGTGGCAGCGGTGCCGGCGCCGATGAGCACGGCATCCGCCAGGGCCCGCAGGCGATGCAGGTGTACCCGCGCCTCCAGGCCACTGATGTAGTAGGAGGCCCCGGTGTGGGTGGCGATGCGTCCATCCAGACTCTGACCCAACTGGCCGATGACCCATGGCCGGTCGTCGACCACCAAGGGCAGCAGGCAGTCCAGCAGCCGTCCCGCCTCCCGCTCCATGGGGCCGTGGGCATGCCAGCCGCCACCCCGCGTCACCTCCAGCTCACCGCCTGGATAGACCCAGCAGCCCCGGGACTGTCTTCTCCAGTCGTGATCACGCACCTGCCGGATCAGGGACCAGGCCGTCTCCAGGTTGTTCAACTCCCCTGCATTTTCTTCCATGGGTCAGACCTCCGGTCGGATCAACGACGCCTGCTCAGGTGGGGCCAGGCCCTGCCACTGGGTGTGTCCTGCGTGCATAAACGTCTCCTGAGGCGATGCCGGCGGCGCCGGCTTCCAGCCAGTGATGCAGTGCTGTCGCCGGCCGCCACTGAGGCCAGAGAAAGCACCGCTGCTCGCCGGCCACCACGTTGTATTCATAGCGAGCCAGGCTCTCCAGACGGTCGATGCACGCCGCTGCCTGCGCCAGGGCCCCCTGGATGAACTCCACGGACAGGGCGGGCAGCGGCTGTGACAGACCGGCCAGGACCCGCGCCTCGTGCCCTTCCACGTCGATCTTGCAGAAGGCTGGTACACCATGATGGGCAATCAGCGCATCCAGCGTGGTGACCGGCACCGTGATTCCCTCCTCCCAGCGTACCCGTCGAAACCCCGGATGTCGCTCCGGGAGTGCCTGGCGCCACGCCTCCGCCAGGGTCGACACCGTGGGATGCAGGCGGCTGATGGCCAGCCGGGCCGACCCGGGACGGGCATCCAGGGCCACCGCCTCTAGTTGGATGGCCTGCCGATTCCGGGTGAGCCACCGCAACCAGGCCAGGGGCAGGGGTTGCGGTTCCACCGCCACCACCCGGGCCCCCAGGCTTGCAAAGGCCAGGCTGCGATCGCCCACATGGGCCCCCACATCGAAGACCAGATCCCCGGGGCAGATGAACGGCCCATACAGCCGCCACAGGCCCCGCTGCCGCCCGGGTCGCCAGTAGATCGCCAGCGACCGGGCCAGCCCCAGGCCCGCGGCGCCCTGCTCGAGCCACCGCCTAACCCGCATCGTCATGGGAGCGCATTCCGGGCACGCGGGTGCCCGCCCATCGACGCAGGCGCCCGGGCGTGGCAATGAGGGCCTGAACCGGCATCGGCCCCGGGGATTCAGGCGGCGGCGGGCGTAGGGGATCCGGCAGCGGGGGGCCGTTTCCGCCCTCGCCGCAGCCGGGCCGGGTCACCGCATCTTCCGGCGGTGTGAGCAACAGCCCGGGCGGCCCACATTGGCCGCTGAGCCGGAACAGGATCGGGGCCAGCATCAGGCCAAGCCACACCGGCCCGGTCCACAGGGCCAGCGCGGGGAGGGTGAGCAGGCACAGGACCAGCCAGCCCAGGCCCAGCAGCGCCGTGGGCAGACCCAGGCGCAGGCAGCGATGCCAGTCCAGGGGGCGGTCGGCACGGCAGGGGGCCTCCCAGGACACGGGGCTTCCCGCGAGGATCTGCAGGATGAACACGGTGTGAAAGACCATCAGCACCGGCGCCAGCAGCAAGGCCAGGATGATCTCCAGGACACCGCTCCCCAGGCAACGCCCGCCGCCACCGAAGGCCCGATACCGGGCACGGGTCGGCACCAGTCCGATGAGCTTGGGCCCAAGCAACAGGGCCAGGGTGGCCGCCAGCAACCACAGGGCCGTCTCCGGGACCGCGCCGGGGGTGTGGCCGGTTGACCCCATCCCCGCGGCCCCGGTCAGGCTGAAGAACCCCAGGATCAGCATCGCCGCCCACAGGGGCGCATAGGCAAATCCAAAGGCACCCAGCAGGAAATGCAGCCGACTGAGGGGGTGGAGCCCGGGCGTGGTGAGCAGACGCAGGTGCTGCAGGTTGCCCTGGGCCCAGCGTCGTTCCCGGCGCAGGTAATCCGCCAGGTTGGCCGGTACCTGTTCAAAGCTGCCCCCGGCCGTGGTGTCCAGGCGCACCCGCCAGCCGCCCCGACGCAACAAGGCCGCCTCGACGAAATCATGACTGAGGATGTCGCCACCCCAGGGCGCGGCACCGGGCAGACGGGGCAGACCGCAGCAAGCCATGAAGGCCCGGGTACGCAGGATGGCGTTATGGCCCCAGTAATTGGCGGTATCCCCCTGCCAGAAGGCCTGACCCGTGGCCAGCAGCGGCCCGTGCACCACGGCCGCGAAGGCCTGTAGCCGGGCCACCAAGGTCTGGGCGCCCATCGGCTGGGGCACGGTCTGGATGAGGCCGGTCTCAGGCTCGGCCTGGAGGCCCGCCACCAGGCGGCGCAGGGTGTGGCCGCTCATGCGGCTGTCCGCATCCAGCACCACCAGGGCCTCGTAGCGCCCACCCCAGCGGCGGCAAAACTCGGCGATATTGCCCGCCTTGCGCCCCCCTGGCTCCCGCCCGCAACGGTAATGCACGGGTATGCTGCCCTCGAACCGCTGCTGCAGGGCCACCACCATGTCCGCCTCTTCGCCGAGCACGCGGGGATCCAGAGAATCGCTGAGCACGAAGGCCTCGAAGCCCTCGGGGTCGCCGCTGCGCACCAGATCCTCCAGCGTGGCGGCCAACCCGGCGCCCACGAAACCGGCCTCCTCGTGACGGATGGGCATCACCAGGGCGGTGTGGTGGGGCGTGCTCAGCACCGGCGGGGGCGGCAGCGGCTCAAGGGTGAGGGGATCGCGGCCCAGCCACAGCAACACGGCCCCGACGAGCGCATTCCAGAAGGCCAGGGCGATCCAGGTGAACAGAAGGGCGAACAGCACCAGCAGAGGCACCTGCAACCCACCCACCCCGGTGGACACCAGCACGTCGTGCATCGCACGGGTGCCCAGTCCCCCGGTGCCCAGCACCAGCAGACCAAACAGGCGACGACGACGGCGCAGGGTTGGCGCGTCAGGCATCGGGGCCTTCCCAGAGGTGCTGCCAGGTCTCGGTGAGCACCTGGTCGTGCAGTCGCAGTTGCAGACGCATGTCGGCGGGGGCTTCGGCCCTGGCCGCCACCACGAAGGTGGCCCGCCAGCCGCCTTCGGGCAAGGGTCGGACCTGGGGCGGCTCCACCCATTGGCCCTGGTGCAGTTCCAGGTGGGCCCGCACCGGTAGGGATCCCTCCAGCCGATCCAGCGGCCCCCCCTTGAAATCCACCACGAAACGGCGCTGGTCGGGGGGTGCCGGGTCGCTCTGGCCCGGCACTTTGGAGGGGCCGCTGCGGGTGCGCACCACACGGGCCAGGTCATGCCCCGGCGGTGGCTCCCAGCGGGGGGTAAGCCGATAGCTGAAGCGACGTGACTCGCCGGCGGCCATGGGCGAGTCCGGCGCCCAGAAGGCGACGATGTTGTCATGGGTCTCGTCGGGGGTGGGCAGTTCCAGCAGCACCACCCGACCGGCACCCCAGTCCCCTTGTCCGGGTTCCACCCAGAGGCCGGGTCGCAGGTCGTAACGGGCCTCCTGGTCCAGATAATCGGCAAATCCCCGGGTGCGCTGCATCAGGCCGAATGCGGAAGGGGCAGCATCCAGAAAGGCGGAGACCCGGGGTGCCTCGGGGCGGGTCAACGGGCGCCAGATCCATTCCTCGGCCCGGGTGCGCACCAGCAGCCCCTCCGAATCATGCACCCGGGGGCGGAAATCCGCCTCGATGGGTTCGGCAAGGTCCCCGTGGGTGTACATGCTGGTGAGCGGGGCAATGCCCAGCCCCGTGAGGTCGCGACGGGCGAACAGGCGGGCCTCCACGTCCACCGTGATCGGCTCGGCGGTCTGCACCCTAAAGGCGTAGGCCCCGGTCACCGACGGGCCTTCCAGCAGGGCGTACAGGTTCACGTGCCGGTCCTCGGGCGCGGGCCTTTGCAGGTGGAATTCCGTGAACGCCGGAAACTCCTCCGAACCCAGGCGTGTGGTATCCACCGCCAGCCCGCGGGCCGACAGGCCGTAGCGCTGACCCCGTCCCACCAGGCGAAAGTAGGAGGCCCCCTGGAACACCAGGAACTCGTCACCATCGTCGGCCCGGTTCAGGGGATAGTGCAGACGCAGCCCGGAGAATCCACCCGCTGCCCGCTGCTCGGGGCTGAGTCGCGCCGCGTCGTCGTCATAGCGGAACAGACCCGGGTCGAAGGCGATGGGCCAGCGGCGCCCATCCACCCACTCGAAGACCTGAATGGGCTGTCCAAAGAGAAAGCCGGCGTGCAGGAACTGCACCTGGAAGTCCGATCCCCCCCGCCACAGGGCACGCTCGGGACGGAAGCGGATCTGCCGATGGGCGTCATAGTCCAGCGCCGCCAGGGCCGGGGCCTCCAGGGTGGCGGGTGCCTGCCACGGTGATTCGGCAAGCCGCTGGGCCCTCTCGCCCAGGGTCTCCAGCACATCGGCCTGGGCGGCTGGCCAGGCCAGGCAAAGCATCAGCATAATGAGGGCCAACCCACGACCCCTCATGGCGGCCCCATACCGATGCCCGTCACCCCCCGCCCAGGCCCCCTCGCCGACTGGCCGCTGCTGCTGGCTGCAGGTCTGCTGAATCTGGTGCTGGTGCTGCCCCTGTGGCTGCGCTTTGGTGAACCCGGGGCACACTGGATCGCCCTGGAGGCCTGGTGGCTGCCGGTGCTGTTCGCCTGGTTGGCTGCCCACTGGACGACCCATGCCGTCCGCGCCACCGTGGCCGTCGTGCTGATACTGGCGGTGGCGGCGGGTTTGGGGGATGCCGCCACGCAGCACTTCCTCGGCCGATCGCTCAACCTGTACTTCGACCTGCCGGCACTGGCCTCGGTCCACCACCTGCTGGTGGGCACCCTGGGCCAGACCGTGGCAGTGGCCATCCTCGCCCTGGGGGCCGTATTGCTCCTGGGGGTCCTGATCGCGGTCTTCCGGGGGCTGCGGCCCATACCGCTGAGCGGTGGCGTGGCCGGGCTCGCCCTGGGTATCGGCGCGCTGGCCGCCGTGCTCACGGTGCTGGAGGTGGCCGGTGAGCGTGTCGTGCCGGTGGCCCGAACCCCGGTGGTGGATACCCTGGCGTTCCAGTCCCGACAGATCCGCGAGACCCATCAGGCCCGCCGCCAGTTCGAAAGCACCGTGGCCGACAGGGAGCGACCAGTGCAGCCCCTGCCCGGTCTGGCCGGGCGGGATGTCTATCTGGTCTTCGTGGAGTCCTACGGGGCTTCGGTGACGGACGATCCGCGGTTCTCCGGCGTTGTACTGCCGCGGCTTGAGGCCATGGCCCCTCGTCTGGAGGCGGCGGGACTGCATGCGGTCACCGGCCGCCTGAATGCGCCCATCCTGGGCGGGCAGTCGTGGCTGGCGCATGCCTCGCTGCTGAGCGGGGTGTGGATCGACAACCCATTGTGGTATCGCCTCCTGCTGGAACTGGGGCAGCCAACGCTGGTGGATGATTTCCAGGCCACCGGTCACGAGACCCTGACGGTGATGCCAGCCATCACCATGCCATGGCCGGAGGGTCGCGCCTATGGCTTCGATCACATCTTCGCCGCTGCCGACCTGGACTATGCCGGTCCGCCGCTGAACTGGGTGACCATGCCCGACCAGTTCACCCTGCATCGCTTCAATGCCCTGCGGGCGAGTGTGGACGCCCCGCTATTCGCCAAGGTGGCCCTGGTGAGCAGCCACGCCCCCTGGACACCCATTCTGCCTCTGATCGACGACTGGGAACAGGTGGCGGATGGGCAGATCTTCGCACCCTGGGGGGACACCGAGCCCAGCCCCGAGACGCTCTGGCAGGACATGGAGCGGGTGCGCGATCACTTTGCCCGCTCGGTGGACTATTCGCTGCATGTCTCCCTGGATTGGGCCCTGCGGTTCCTTGAGGGCGATGCGCTGCTGATCCTGCTGGGGGACCATCAGGCGGCCCCGTTGATCATCGGCGAGGCCCCCTCACCGGCGGTGCCCATGCATCTGATCAGCCGGGATCCCCAGCTGCTGGCACCCTTTCGTGAGCGGGGTTTTGTGCCCGGCCTGGTCCCCCCAAGGCCTGGGCAGCCGGCGGGGATGGATGCCTTCCGCCACTGGCTGCATGCGGACTTTGGTCCTGGGTGAGCCCGGACGCCACCGGCTCATGACGGCGTCCACGCGAGTTATGAGGCGTTTTCGCGCATCCCCTCCAGCTGCTCCCGGAAATCATCGCAGGGATCGGTCATACGATGGCGCGGTGTAAACAGGATCACGTCATACACGCCGTCCATGGCCATCGCGTAATCCTCCAGTGAGTCGTCCCCCTCGCGCACCGCCACGAAGGCCAGGCTCAACACCGGGCCCTGAGCCCCCCGGGCTTCCAGATACCGGGGCACCCCATAGTCACGGCGCACATGGCCGCTGCCGGCGATGAGCACCACCGGGCGGCCTTCGGCCTGCAGCAGGCGATCGGCCATGTGGGCATCCCGGGCCCGCTGGGCATCCACCATGCCGCCGGTGCGCGCCGCCGGAAGATAACCGCAGTGGGCATCGACGATATGCTCGATCAATCGGCGTCCCACCGGTCCCGGCAGAGGCTCATCCAGGCCCAGGCGTCGGCGTTCGACCTCGTCCATATGGTTGCTCAGGCCCTCCCGGCCCACCTGCATCGCCCGCTCGCCGGAGAGGTTGGCCGCCAGCAACGGCTGGTCCTGATCCAGCGCCCACTGCACCAGCGGACGATATTCATCCCAGGGCCAGTGGCGGGCCTCCACACCGGCGGCATGGGCAAGCACATCGGCGTCTCCCTCACCCTGGTCGCGCAGGGTATCCAGCCTTGACTGGTCCTCAAGATCAAAGATCTCCATGGCCAACGCGGGTGCCTTGTCTGCTGCCGCCAGGGCCTGGATCAACTCCAGTTGCAAGGCATGATGATCCGGATTGCCGTGCACCTCTCCCAGCAACAGGATACGCGCCTCCAGAAGCCTTGCTTCCAGCGCCTTCCGGGACAGGGATCGTTGCTCGCTGGGAACCCAGATCTGTCCCACCAGGGGGTGATCCTGCAAGTGCGGTGCCCGCCATTCACGGCCTTCGCTCAGGGCCTGCGCCGGGAGACACAGGAGGGCGCTCAGGCCCATGGCAGACAGCAGATGAGGCAAACGAAATCGCATGGTGGCTTTCCTGCACTGGATTGGTCGGTGACCCCGGGTGGAGGTTTATACTGGTCCCGGCCAGTATTGCCCAAAACCTTTAAAGTAAAAAACACCCTGGAGCCCCTGATGGACCCCGCATTCCTCGCCTTCAGTGACCGTGTCACCACCGCCACATATCCACGCGGCAGGGGGCGTTGAACATGGAAACGGTCCCTTTCATCGACCAGCCCGAGGCGCTCACGGCCTTTTGTGATCGGCTCCAGGGCGTGGAATGGTTTGCCCTGGACACGGAATTCATCCGCGAGAAGACCTATTACCCGCAGCTCTGTCTGATTCAGGTGGCCACCCCCGAGGAAGTCGCCTGCATCGATCCACTCAATCTGGAGGATCTCTCACCGCTCATCCACCTGCTGTTCGACCCGAACATTACCAAGGTGTTGCACGCGGCGAGCCAGGATCTGGAGATCTTTTTTCATCAACAAGGCCGCGTGCCCGGCCCCATCTTCGACACCCAGGTGGCTGCCTCCCTGTTGGGCCATGGGGATCAGGTCGGCTATGGCAAACTGATCCAGCTGGTACTGGGCGTGGAACTGGAAAAGGGGCAGTCGCGCACCGACTGGGCCCAGCGCCCACTGGAGCCGGTACAGCTCAGTTATGCCGCCGATGACGTGCATTACCTGGCCCAGGCCTACCCGGTGATGCGCCAGGCCCTGGAGGACAACGGGCGTCTGGCCTGGCTGGAGGACGATTTTCAGCGCATGCAGGATCCGCGCACCTACCAGCCCGACCCGGAGACCATCTGGCGGCGCCTGAAGGGCATCAACACCCTGCGCGGCGAACAGGCCCTGGCCGTGGCCCGCAACCTGGCCCGCTGGCGTGAACAGGAAGCCATGCACCTGGATCGTCCGCGCCGCTGGCTGCTGCAGGACGAGGTGATCCTGGATCTGGCCCGCCGCAAGCCCCGCGACCTCAAGACCCTGGAACGGGTGAGGGGCCTGGCGGAACAGACCGCGCGCCGCCACGGCGACACCCTGCTGGAACTGATTCGCGAGGGGACCCAATGCCCCTCGGCCGACTGCCCCACCCTGCCCCCGCGGATACGCCTGGAACCTCATCAGGAAGCCCTGGTGGATGTGGCCATGGGCCTGCTGCGCCATCTGGCGCTGAAAAACGACATCAGCCCGGCCGCCATGGCCACCCGTCGTGATCTGGAGGCCCTGGTGTCGGGTGATCCGGAGTGCTCGCTCCTGCAGGGCTGGCGTGCCCGGCTGGCCGGACGGGAACTGGCAGCCTGGCTGCGGGGTGAACTGGAGGTATCGGTGCAGGGCAACGCATTGCAGTTAGACCGCGCTGGGAACCTGGAAAGATGAAGTCGCCCCCGCATGCGCGTTAGACTGCACACTCATTCATGAAAGAAGTTGGAGGAACGGCCGCATGCAGATCGGCAGCAACAAGGTGGTAAGCATCGATTACAAGCTTACCGACGACGAAGGCCGGGTGATCGATCACTCCTCCGAGCGTGGGCCCCTGGCCTACCTTCACGGGGCGGGCAATATCATTCCTGGGCTGGAAACAGCCCTTGAGGGCAAGCAGCAGGGTGACGAACTCAGTGTTCGCGTAGAGCCGGCACAGGCCTACGGAGAGCGGGACGAACAAATGATCCAGACCCTGAGCCGCAGTCAGTTTCAGGGCGTTGATGAACTGGAAGTGGGCATGCAGTTTCACGCCGGCAGCCAGAACGGCGGGGTTCAGGTGGTCACGGTGGTGGCCATCGATGGCGATGATGTCACCATTGATGCCAACCATCCGCTGGCCGGCACCACCTTGAATTTTGATGTCACGGTGCGTGAAGTGCGCGAAGCCTCTGCCGAAGAGGTGGAACACGGTCATGCGCACACCGATGAAGGGGCCAACGATCACTGATCGTCAAGCCGCTTGAAGAGGCCTGAGATTCATAAGGCCAAAAAAAACCCCGCCGGCGATCACTCACCGGCGGGGTTTTTCATGATCGAATTCCGGCTTATTTAGCCTTCAACGGTCACGTTAACGGCCTGCAGACCCTTGGGGCCTTGCTGAACCTGGTAGTTGACCTTCTGGCCTTCAGCCAAGGTCTTGAAGCCATCAGCGGAGATCGCTGAGTAATGCACGAACACGTCGGCACCGCCATCTGCGGGGGCGATAAACCCAAAGCCCTTCGTTTCATTAAACCACTTCACAGTACCGGTAGACATTGATCCTAACCTCAATCTTTTCTTTCAGGTGAGTACAGCTCCATGCAGCGGGCCGGTGCCGACGTCGAACGGACAACTCAAACCGCTACATGAGCCCAGTCTATCCGCTTCCCGCCCCGCACGCCATACCGGTATAACCCCAAGCACTGTATTCAAGGCGGCCGAAGCGAGTGCCCGGGGGATTTTCCCCTTCAGGATCAGGGTATTGGCCGAGCCTCAAATTGCACCATAATATTTACGGTTGAGGCCCGAATCCTCAGCCGAACTGCTCATAAAGTAGAACGCCCCCCCCGGATTGGTGCCAGGCCTGCAAACGGGCTATCCTTGCCTCCTCGTTTCACCTCGTGCTCCCTGGACCCCGACGACCTGCAATGCCCCTTGATGATCCCCGCCAGCAGGCCATCCTGGAGACGGCCCATCGCCTGTTCACCCGCGCCGCTCAATGGTACGACATCACCACCCCGCCTCCGCCCGTGAAACTGAACCTGCGTGGCCGCGCCGCGGGTCAATGGCGCGTGGTCCACGGTGAGGAATCGTTACGCTTCAACCCGCACATCTTCGCACAGGACTGGGACAACCACTTCCCCGATACCGTGGCCCACGAGGTGGCCCACAGCATCATCTACCGACGCTTTGGCCTGGGCACGGAGCGACGACGGCCCCATGGGCCGGAATGGCGGGAAGTCATGTTGAAACTGGGCTTTGAACCCCGGGTGACCCATTCATCGGATCTCTCCGGCGTGCCCATCCGTCGTACCCGTAAGTTTCCCTATCGCTGCAGTTGCAATGTGTACGCCCTGGGCACCCGGCGGCATCGCACGGCCCAGGCCGGGGAGCGCATCTACTATTGCCGCAACTGCGGCGAAACCCTGCGCTTTGCCCCGGAAGAACCGTTGCCGGACACCGGCTGATCCCCTGCCCCCGAACCGGGCATACCCCCGTGGGAGCGACCCTGGTCGCGAATGGTGGCGGCACCTGGCTCTGGGTGCCTTCGATATTCGCTGGCAGGCCAGCTCCCACCGCGCGAGGTTCCCTCGCACCTCAACCATGAGAACGCCTCAGTTGCCCGATTCCAGGGCTTCCCAGCGCTCATAGGCCTGGGCCAGATCGGCTTCCAGGGACTCCATCCGGGTTTGTACCGCAGCGATCTCGTCCTTGGACTGCTGGTAGAAAACCGGATCTGCCATGGTCTGCTGAATGTCAGCCAATTCAGCCTCCAGGGTCTCGATACGCTTGGGCAAGGCCTCCAACTCCCGTTGGTCCTTGTAACCGAGCTTGGCCGGCTTGGCTGCCGGCTTCGCCTTGGCGGACTCCGCAGCACGCTGAGCCTTGGCCGATGCGCCGCCAGAAGACCCGGACCGGGATCTGGGCCGCTGCCGCAACCAATCGGAGTAGCCCCCCACGTATTCCTGGAAATGACCCTCTCCCTCGAAGGCGATGACGCTGGTGGCCACATTATCCAGAAAGTCACGGTCGTGGCTCACCACCAGCACGGTACCGGGGAACTCCACCACCCGCGCCTCCAGCATTTCCAGGGTGTCCGCGTCCAGGTCGTTGGTGGGTTCGTCCAGCACCAGCACGTTGGCGGGACGCGTGAACAATTTGGCCAGCAGCAGGCGGTTGCGCTCGCCACCGGAGAGGGCCTTCACCGGCTGACGGGCGCGGGAGGGCTCGAAGAGAAAATCCTGCAGATACGACAGCACATGACGACTTTCGTCCCCCAGGGTGAGTCGGTCGCGACCCTCGCCCACGTTGTCCATCACGCTGGCCTCTTCGTCCAGGGCGGCCCGGTGCTGATCGAAATAGGCCACCTCCAGATTGGTACCCAGGCGGATATGACCGGACTGAGGCTCCAACTGCCCCAGCAGCAGCTTGAGCAGGGTGGTCTTGCCCGCGCCGTTGGGGCCAAGGATGCCGACCTTGTCGCCACGCATGATCAAAGAGGAAAAGTCCTGGATCACCGGCTTGTCGTCAAAACTGAAATTGACGTTCTCGGCCTCCACCACAATGCGTCCGGAAGGTGCCGCCGAGCGGGTTTGCAGGCGCGCTGTACCCTGGCGTTCACGCCGCTCGCTTCGCTCCGCCCGCAAGGCCTTGAGCGCCCGCACCCGCCCCTCGTTACGGGTGCGCCGGGCCTTGATGCCCTGACGGACCCAGGTCTCTTCCTGAGCGAGCTTCTTGTCGAACAGGGCATTTTGCCGCTCTTCTGCCTCCAGGGCCTCGGCCTTGCGCGTGAGGTAGGTATCGTAGTCACCGGGCCAGCTGGTGAGGCGACCGCGATCCAGTTCAATGATCCGGGTGGCCAGTCGCCGCAGGAAAGCCCGATCGTGGGTAATGAACAGCAACGTGCCCTCAAACCCCAGCAGAAACTCTTCCAGCCACTCGATGGCGGCCACGTCCAGGTGGTTGGTGGGCTCATCCAGCAACAGCAGATCGGGGCCGGTGACCAGGGCCCGGGCCAGTAGCACACGCCGTTTCAGGCCGCCCGACAGACCATGGAACGGGGCGTCCGCCTCCAGCCCCAGGCGCGACAGTACCGTCTCCACCCGTTGTTCCAGCATCCAGCCATCGGCCGCTTCCAGTTCGTGCTGGCACTGTTCCAGGGCCTTGAGCTGAGCCTCATCGGCCCCGGTTTCCATGGCGCGGATCAAGCCATGATAGCGGCGCACCGTCTGCCCCAGACTTCCGAGGCCATCGGCCACCACATCGTAGACACTGCCCTCAACGCCCTGGGGCACCGCCTGCTCCAGCATGGCCACCTTGAGGCCATCACTGCACACGATGTCGCCATCGTCGGCCTGTACCTCGCCCTTGAGCATGCGCATCAGCGTGGACTTGCCCGCTCCATTGCGGCCCACCAGGCACAAACGCTCCCCGGGCTCGATGGTCAGGTCCACCCCATCAAGCAATGGGTGATGACCATAACTGAGTTGGATGTTGCGCATGACCAGCAAAGGCATGAAGGTTCCGGCAAGGTTTGGGTGTACCGGCATTGTACCCGGAAGGCGCGGGTCTCAGACGATCACCCAAGCGGCCAGGTGACACCCATGGCCCAAACATCAGTAAAATGGGAGGCTATCCACCCATCACCCGATGAGCATGCCTTGAAACTCCTGGCCTCTGAGTACCGGCACTGGCGCAACAAATCCATCACCCTGCTGGGGATGTCCGGCGTGGGCAAGACGCGTCTGTCTCACCTGCTGAGACGCGCTCACTGGTTCCATTACTCCGGCGACTACCGCATCGGCAGCCGTTATCTGGACGAGCCCATCCTGGACAATATCAAGCGTCAGGTGATGCACATCGAATTTTTGAGGGATCTGCTGCGCTCGGACTCCATCAGCATCGTCAACAACCTGTCGGTGGACAACCTTCAGCCGGTTTCCAGCTTCCTGGGCAAGCTGGGCAACCCGGAGAAGGGGGGGCTGTCACTGAAGGAGTTCAAGCGCCGCCAGCGCCTGCACCATGATGCCGAAGTGAACGCCATGCGGGATGTGCCGGATTTCATCCGCAAGGCCCATGAGATCTATGGTTTCGACCATGTGGTTAACGACGCTGGCGGCAGCGTGTGCGAGCTGGACGATCCCGGCGTGATGGAATTGCTGGCAGAGCATTCCCTGATCATCTACATCAAGGCCACCGATCGGGATGAGCGGGAACTGATCCAGCGAGCCGAGGAAAGCCCCAAGCCACTGTATTACCGGGAGGACTTCCTGGATCGGGAACTGGATGTTTATCTTGCGGAAAACAATCTGCGTTACGTGGCCCAGATCGACCCGGATCAGTTCGTGCGCTGGATGTTCCCGCGCCTGTTCCGTGACCGTCTACCCCGCTACGAGGCCCTCGCGGAGCAGTACGGCTACACCATCACCACGGATGAACTGGCACAGGTACAGAGCGAAGACCAGTTCAATGAATTGATCGAGCAGGCACTGGAAAGACAGGCCTACTGAACCCCGGACCCGGATCACCACCATGCCGCTTGTTGCCAACTCTGAACTGCCCACCTTTGCCCGACTCCAGCAGGAAGGCCAGACGGTGCTGGCCGGTGCCTACGCTCTGCGTCAGGACATCCGGGCCATGCATATCGGGCTGCTGAACATGATGCCCGACGCCGCCTTGGCAGCCACCGAGCGCCAGTTCTTCCGGCTGGTGGGCGAAAGCAACCAGATCGCCCAGTTCTATCTGCATCCCTTCACCCTGGACGCCCTGGAACGCGGACCCAAGGGACGCGAGCATGTGGAGCGGCACTATGAGCCCTGGGAACGGATTCAGGAGCAGGGCCTGGACGCCCTGATCATCACCGGTGCCAATGTCACCCAGCCGGATCTCTCGCTGGAGCCCTTCTGGGAACCCCTGATCCAGGTGATCGACTGGGCCCACGAGAACGTGACCTCCACCCTGTGCTCCTGCCTGGCCACCCACGCGGTGATGCAGTTCCGCTACGGTCAGACCCGCAGCCCCCTGGGCTTCAAGCGCTGGGGAGTGTATTCCCATCGGGTGGTGGATCGTACCCACCCCCTTGTGGCGGGCGTGAACACCCGCTTCGACGTGCCCCATTCCCGCTTCAACCATGTGTCCCGGGAGCAGTTCGAGGCCGCCGGGCTCAAGGTGCTGGCGGAAAGCGAGGAGGCCGGCGTGCACCTGGCAGTGAGCGAGGACGAGTTCCGCATCGTCTTCTTTCAGGGGCACCCGGAATACGACCTCATCAGTCTGCTCAAGGAGTACAAGCGGGAAGTCAGGCGCTACGCCGCGGGGGAACGCCCCGATTACCCACCCATCGTGCAGAACTATTTCAGCCTCAAGAGTCAGGCCATCCTCGAAGAGCATCGGGAACAACTGAACCTGGCCCTGGCTCGCCATGAAGAACCCCCGGCCTTTCCCGAGCAACTCATCACCGAGCAACTGGACAACACCTGGCACGATACCGCCGAGGCGGTGATCAACAACTGGATCGGCAACGTCTACCAATACACCCACATTGATCGCAAACGCCCCTTCCGCGACGAAGTGGACCCAGGCAACCCCCTGAATCGCACTCGGGGCTGAACCAGCGCGCATCAAGAAGGACCCCGCTCATGCCAGCACAACCGCCCTTTCAGCAGCCCGCGCGCCCCGTGGTGGAACTCTACGAGACCCTCACGGGCGACGAGGACGCCCGCGTCTGCAAGGACATTCCCGATGCCGCCTGCCGGGTACAGCCGGCCAATTTCTTCGTCCACCTGGTCTCCAACACCGCTTCCAAGATCGGTGATGAACTGGCCAGTGCCCGGCTGGTGCTGGCCTGGCTTATGGCTGCCCTGGGCGCCCCCGCGGCACTGGCCGGTTTCCTGGTGCCCATCCGCGAATCCGGTTCCCTGCTGCCACAATTGTTCGTGGCTGCCCACATCCGCCGCGCGGCGGTGCGCAAATGGTTCTGGGTGTGGGGCAGCGTGGGTCAGGCGGTGGCGGTCATGCTCATGGCGGTGGTGGCCCTCACCCTCACCGGGGCTGCCGCCGGCTGGGCCATCATCGGTCTTCTGACTCTGTTCGCCCTGTCCCGGGGGGTCAACTCTGTGGCCTCCAAGGACGTACTGGGCAAGACCATCGCCAAACAGCGCCGCGGCACCCTCATGGGCTATGCCGCCGCAGCCGCCGGCGCCGTCACCCTGGCCGTGGGGGTGTGGCTCACCTTCCAGGCTAGCGAGGGTGCGGGCATCGGCTTCTTCGTGGCCCTGCTCATGATCGCCGGCGGGTTGTGGTTGCTGGCTGCCCTGGTCTTTGCCGCCCTCAAGGAGGCCCCCGGTGCCACCGAGGGCGGTGGCAACGCCGTCAGCGAGGGCCTGCGTTCCCTGAGCCTGATGCGCACGGATCGCCCCTTCAGGCATTTCGTGATCACCCGGGCCCTGCTCATGACCACCGCCCTGGCCCTGCCCTTCTACGTGATGCTGGCCCAGCAGGAAGGGTCCGGTGATATCTCCGGCCTGGGCATCCTGATCATTGCCACCGGCCTGGCCGGCGCCCTCAGCGCCCCCTTCTGGGGGCGCTTCTCGGATCGCTCCAGCCGTCAGGTGCTGATGCTCTCCGGAGCCATGGCCGGGCTTCTGGGGATCCTGGTTTTCGCCCTGGTGACTGCAGGCGTGGACTGGGCCGCCACCCCCTGGGCCTTCGCTGGCTACCTGTTCTTGATGGGCATTGCCCACGCCGGTATCCGCCTGGGCCGCAAGACCTACCTGGTGGACATGGCCACCACCGAGACCCGCGCCGCCTACACCGCTGTGAGCAATACCCTGATCGGCGCCCTGCTCCTGGTAGGCGGCCTGTTCGGCATGGTGGCCCAACTGGCCGGCACCGCCGCCGCCATCCTGGTGCTCTCTCTGATCACCCTGGCCGGCGTCGCCAGCGCCTGGCGACTCGAAGAGGTGCAATAGGATCGGCTGCCCCTCCCGTGGGAGCGGCCCTCGGCCGCGAAGTTTTTTTACAGGCGAAGCCTCATGACCATCCAGCCCTGCCGAGGGGGGTGATCCTTGCGGCGGGACGCCGTGAATACATCCCTGTAGGCTTGGCCACCGCATCCATGCGGTGAACACCCGCCTCCAGGATCACCCCCCTCGGCAGGGCGCACCCCCGGGCCCTGAAACCCAGGGCGCCCAAGCCAAGACCTGCCTCTATCCACAGAGCAAACATGGAGGCTGCGATCTTGGCGGGCAGGCCCGCTCCCACAAAAACCATGCCGACACAGGGGCGGGGGCGTTGGGCTAGCCGGCGGCCATTCGGGGGGCGTTGGCGGGTTCATCCGCTGCCCCGGCGGTGTGCAGGGCTGCCAGGTGTTCCACATCGCACAGCTTCTCCAACTGCCGGGCCAGCATGGAAGGGTCACGACTGCCAGCCACCTTGAGACGCACGTGATAGCGATGGCCGTCGTCATCCAGGCGCACATGCATGTCCCGCACCTCGAAACCCCGGGAACGCACCGTGCGCAGAATTCGCTCAAGACTGCCATCGGCCGGTCGGGCCAGTAACTGAAATTGCGGGTTCATGCCACATCCTCCTCGATCATCTGGTCATTGGACATGCCCGGCCCGACGATGGGCCAGACATTCTGTTCCCGGGCCACCGGGATATGCAGGAGCAAGGGACCCTGGGTCTCGAGGCAGGCCTCGATGGCGGCATCCACCGCATCCACGCCCTCGATGCGCAGCGCCGGGATACCGAAGGCCTGGGCCACCTGGACAAAGTCCGGGTTATCGGACAGATCCACCTCCGCCAGGCGTCCCTCATAGAAGAGCTCCTGCTGCTGGCGCACCATGCCCAGGTACTGGTTATCAAAGATCACCATCTTCACCGGCAGGTTGTAACGGCGCAGGGTGGCCAGCTCCTGCACGTTCATCATGAAGGAGCCATCGCCACTGATATTGATCACCTGGGCGCTGGGGTGCGCCACCTGGGCGCCGATGGCCGCCGGCAGGCCGAAACCCATGGCCCCCAGCCCGCCGCTGCTCAGGTGCCGACGCGGGTGCGGAAAACCGTAGAACTGGGCCACCCACATCTGATGCTGGCCCACGTCACAGGCGATATGGGTGTGGGCATCGGCCTGCTCAGAGAGGCGCCTGAGAAAACGCAGGGCCGGAAAGGCATCGCCCTTTTCCGGCGGCAGACGAAAATCCCCCATCCGGCGCAGCTCGGCGCAGTGCGCCCGCCAGGCCTCGGTGGACAAGGGCGTGGCCAGTGCCGGCAACAGGCGGTTCAGATCCCCCAGCAGCGACACCTGAGGCGGGCGCAGCTTGGAGACCTCGGCCGCATCCACATCCAGGTGGACCACTCGGGCATGGGGGGCAAAATCTGCCAGCCGCCCGGTCGCTCGATCATCGAAGCGCGCCCCCACCACCACCAATAGATCACAGGCCTGCACGGCCCGATTGGCGCAGGGCGCCCCATGCATCCCCAGCATCCCCATGTTCAGGGGGTGATCCGCGGCCAGCAGGCCCAAACCCTTGAGGGTGGTGACCACCGGCGCCCCGGTGGTTTCAACAAACCCACGAAATGCCTCCACCGCCTCGGCCAGCACCACGCCACCACCGGCATAGATGATGGGCTGGGCCGCCTCGGCCAGCAGCGCCCGGGCCTGAGCCAGCCCCATGTCATCGAGCCCTGGAACGTCATCAGCAATGGCCGCCTCCCCGGGCGCCATGGGCTTCGCCGCGGGCAGAGGGGCCAGTTGCACGTCCTTGGGAATATCCACCCAGACCGGGCCGGGACGCCCCTCCTGGGCCAGATGGATGGCCTCCTCCAGGATGGCGGGCAGATCCTCCACCCGGCGCACCAGATAGCTGTGCTTGGTGATGGGGAGCGTCAGTCCCAGGACGTCGGTCTCCTGAAAGGCGTCGGTGCCCATGAGTCCGGTGGGCACCTGGCCGGTGATCACCAGCAGGGGCACCGAGTCCATATAGGCATCCGCAATCGCAGTGATGAGGTTGGTGGCACCGGGGCCGGAAGTGGCGATGCACACCCCCAGCTGTCCCGAGGATCGGGCAAAGCCATTGGCGGCAAAACCAGCGGCCTGTTCGTGACGGGTCAGAACATGCTTCAGGGCACCGGGTTGCCGGGCCAGGGCATCATACAGGGGCATGATGGCGCCGCCGGGATAACCGAACACCGTCTCCACTCCCTGGCGCCGCAGGATCTGGATCACGGTATCGGCGCCATTGGCGGCATCGTCCTGAGCAGCGGGCGATGTGCCGGGATGATCCGGGGCTTGAGCCCCGTCGGCATTGGCGGCTTGGCTGGGCGGCATGGTGTCACTCTCCTGCTGAATCCTGTTTTTGGGGCGGCCAAAACGCAAAAACCCCCGGGGGGTGCCCGGGGGTTTTTGAAGGTATCGGATCGGTGTGGTCAGATCGTCAGCGCAACAGGCCCCCGGGCCGTGGAGGTTCCACGACTACCAGTACCCGTACGCTGACGATGTGGTTGAACATTAAATGACGATCTCGATCGTTACGTTGTTTGCTTGGTTTTTCATATTAAGCGCCCCAAAACTGCTTGGCAAGCCCTTCCACCCCCTGGCGCAGGCATCGGATCACCGATTTGCGCCCCGACACCCCCAGCGCACGGGCCGTGGCCTCCCAGGAGCGCTGCTGCAGCAGACACATCACCAGGGCATGACGCTGCTCCCTGGGCAACCCGGTCAGGCGGGCCGGATCGGACAGTCCCCAACGGATCAGGGCATCCAGTTCGGGCAGACAGGCCTCGAAGGGCCGCTGCCAACGGGCAAAGGCCTCCAGGGCCGGGATATCCCGGGGCTCGGGGGGCGGAGTATCCGAACCGGCGCCGAGAGCCACCACCAGGTCCGGCTCCATCCAGCACAAGGGACCGGCCAGCAACCGCGGCAGGCCGCGAACGAAGTGGCTCCGCGTGGGTTCCATGGCCTGTCGCCCCTCCGGCGTGAGCGGGCGCAATACCGTAGCCCCCCAGCCACCACTGCTCACCTCAGGTTTGACGCCGATGCGGGTGATCTCAAACCCCTCACCACGCCAGAAATCCAGGAGCCCCTGGGTGGCACCAAAGCCGGCCCCCACCAGATCCGCACCATCCTGGCGGGCATGATCCACCACCTGCTTCAACAAGGCCGTACCCAGTCCTTGTCGTTGCAGTCGGGGATGCACGGCGATCCGCACCACCCGTTCATAGCCAAGGCGGCCCGCAGCCGGCGGGGCCCCGCCATAGAGGATCATCCCCACCGGCAAGAAGTGCCCCTGGGGTCGGCGCCGGCCCTGAGCCACGGCCCGGTTCACGTCATCATTCAGCCCCCCTTCCCGGGCCAGCAGGGCCACCGCCAGCACCTGCCCCTGATGGCGCCAGGCCAGCACCTGAAGGTGGGGGTCATCCAGCAGACGCTGCAGATCCGAGGGACGGGTGCGGTAATGGGCCAGCACCAGCAGACCGAAGACCTGCTCCAGAAGTGACTCATTCTCCAGCCACAGAGACGGTGACAACACCTCGGCCACGCCCTCCTCAGGATCCGGACAGGTGTCATCCTCCAGGTTGACCGGCCGTGGGCTGAGCATCAACAGGCGATCCATGAGAGCCTCCACAGGGTCATCCACCGCCCACCGAATGGGCTGAGTCAGGTGCAGGAAACGGGTCTGCGGGACACGGCGCCGCAGGATCCCCTGGAAGCGTGTTGCAAATCCCTGCCCGGCCCCCTCATAGCCATGAAGGGTGGTGGCAAAGGCGACCCGTTGATGCCCTTCCAGCAGTCGGATAAGCCAGTGCACGGGGAGCCCGGCCGCCTCATCCACCAGCAGCAGATCTGCCGACGTGTCACAGGCCTCGTCCGGGGGGCCATATTCCATCATGGCACCCGGCACCTCCAGCCGGTGCCCTCCCTCCTGCCTCACTGCCAGGCCCCGGTTCTCCAGACCCGCCCGGGCATGAACGAACACCGGCGCCACCGAAGCAAGACGTGGGGCCGTGACCAGGATGCGATAGGGGGCATCGGGCACCGCCAGGTGACGACGGCTCACCAGGAGCGCGGCGGCGGCCATGCCCAGGGCAGCGGACTTGCCCCGGCCCCGGTCAGCGGTGAGCACCAGTGGACGCCTGGCCCGCCCCCTCGCTAGATGTTCCAGGGCCTGCACCGCCTGCCGCTGATCGGTTGTGAGGCAACCGTCCTCATCCGGTATCCGGGGCATGCCGACTGATACAGGCAAGGGCAACGGCAGATCCGGCGTCGTCACGCACCCGTGTGAGGGGTTCAATGGGACCAGTCCCCAGGCCTCCAGAACGCGCAGGCACCGCTGCCCGAAACGGGAAGCCTGCGCCTGCTCCCGGGGCAGGATCAACAGAACCACACCGCCCCCGCGCACCGCCCCCGTCGCAGCCCCCAGGGCATCGGGGTGCAAGCCAGCGGTGGCGTCCAGGATCAGGGCATCCAGCGTCCGGCCCAGCAGGGTATCGGCCTGGGCCGCAGGCAAAAGTGGGCACGAGGCCGGAGAGGCCGATGCGGGCCCCACCCAGGTCATCCGCGTGGTTTCGCACACCCCCCTGGTCCAGTCCCGGGCCAGCGTTTGCATGGGCCCGGCGGGGCCGGCCAGCCAGACAAGGCGACGGTGTTCCGGGGAATTGGCCGGTGTGGCCAGAACCTGGGCGCAGGAAATCGGGAGTCGATGCGCCGGGTCATGCCGGTCAACCTGGGATGAGAACATGGTTTTGCCGTCAGGGCCGAAGCTGCATGCTGCTTGTGGGGAAGACTGAGATCACAGGAACGCAAAAATGTGAAACAGTTATAGCATCCAACCAGGGGCAGGCGTATGATCCTGGCAGCAGACATTGTGAAAGCCCTGACTGGACGGGCCTGAATCGCTTGATGGTATGGACTTCACTCGCTCTGCTCTATTGTTCTTTTGATCGAGGTAATACTGAAGTGCTGACTGGTACCGTGAAGTGGTTTAACGAAAGCAAGGGCTTTGGATTCATCACCCCCGATGATGGCGGCAAGGATGTCTTTGTACATTTCTCGTCCATCGATGGCGGTGGTTTCCGCACACTGGCCGAAGGCCAGAAGGTCTCCTTTGAGACCCAGACCACGCCCAAGGGCATGGCTGCGGCGAACGTCAAGGCCGTCTGATCCGGCGGTGGGGCGGCAGGCTGCAGTCTGCTGTACCCAACGAGCCTGACGACAGATTTGAGTGATGCGAACCCCGCCTTGGCGGGGTTCTTTTGTTTCAGCCCCCCCGACCCTGGCGTCAGTGGTGACCCGACCGATCCTCTTTTATTCCAGTGAACATGGACTTCACATAGGCGTACCAGGGATCACCCGTGGTGCCGGCCATATAGACGTGGCCGATAACAAAAACCAGCAACGCGAAGGTGGCTGCCACGTGCACGTAGGCCACGGTGGCAAAGGAGATCACACCTTCCAGGGCCGTGCCCCGCCAGGCGGCATAGAAAAGCAGCAGCAATCCCGAGATCCACAACGCCGGGGCGATGGCGGCCTTGAAACTGAAATAGGCCATGCGCTGGAGGGGGTTATGCTTGGATGAAGGGGTCTGGGTGTAGGGCTTGGCCTCCCCCGAGAAGATTCCGTAGGCGTAATACATCATCACGGCGAGCATGCCTCGGTGACTGGGCACGTACTGACGCCACTCGCCGGTCACCACGTGCCAGAAGATGGTAAAAGCCCAGAGCACGATCAGCGCCCAGGCCAGCACGATGTGGGTGGAAAACGCCGCGTCATACCCCAGCAGTCCGTGAGTGCCATGGATCTCAAGGCCGGTCAGTACCAGGCCAAAGATCAGTAGCGCCTGGGACCAATGCCAGAAGCGTTCATACAGTGTGAAGATTCGAAATGAACTCATGGGAGGCACTCGTCATTGATAGCGGCGGCGATGGAGCAGGTAACGGATTCCCCCGTGGGCCAGCACGCCCAGCAGGGTGAGGATCACGGCTGCCCAGCCGATGGGTTCGATCCAGGGATGGCGATCCCGCCCCGGCATATAAGGCCCGGGCAAATCTGCCAGGCGCCCGTCCGTACTGTGGCATGACTCACAACTCAGGGAGTCTTCCTTGGGCGCCACCATGTGATTCACCGGCCAGTACATGCGGGTGTCCACAAAATCAAAACTGCCACTGTAGGTCGCGTCAGTCTGGCCGGCACGGCGGGCCTCGGCCATGCCCGAGATGATGGCCTTGTCCCAGTCATAGCCTCGCCAGAAGGCGTCGTCGTCCCGACCAAACAGCTGGGCCAGCAGCAGGATCTCGTACTGCGTGTCGTAGGGCTGGCGACCCTGCATTACCTTGAAGGGCCAGATGCGAGCACGCGGATCATCGGGGGTGCCCTCGGGGAAGTTCACCTCCACCGGTTGACTGGGGTCGATTCGCTCGCCCAACAGGGTGTAGCGCATGTTGCCATCAAACCAGCGGTACTCGGGAACATGGTTCTCGTCCCAGAGGAAACTCCCCTTCATGCCATCGTAGATGACCCGCCCCTGTTCATCCTCGCGCACGATGGGTCGGCCATTTTCATCCAATTCACCGGCGGTGGACCAGTCCCAGGAGGTCTTGGTCGGCAGGCCACCCCGGGCCAGTTCCGGCACATGACAGGTCTGACAGGCAATATTCTCCACATGCTGGTTGAGCTTGTCATGGACGCCCGCTTCGTGAGGTTCGGTGCCATGACAGGACTCGCAGGCGGGCCGCTCGTTTTCCCGCCCGGGCACGGCGATACCCGCCTCAGCCTTGGCGGTCATATGGTAACGACTCCCCTCCTGGATATGTCCGCTGAACTCATGGCAGGTGGAACAACTGAAATCCAGGCCATCCGGGGACATATGCACATCCACGGTACGTGCCGGGGACAGCAGTGTGCTGTCCAGGTCGCCATGTTTCACGGCATCACCGCCACCGCCCTCAAAATGACAGGAGCCGCAGGTCTCGCGGCTGGTCTTGCCCACATTCCGGGCCACTTCAGCCAGATCCGGAGCCTTGAACAGGGTGCCACGGAACACGGTATCCTCGGCAGGCGGGTGGCCCCCGCCGGTAGGAAACTTCACATAGGTGCCCGTGGTGTCGTGACAAACCAGGCAGTCCACCTTTTCCTCAGCGGTAAAGTCAAAGTCAGGGCCGTCGAAATCGTAACCCGTGTGGCAGGAGCTGCAGCGCTCCTCGCTGCCCGCAATCCCCAGGCACAGGTTATTCATGGCAAAGCGCTTGCCCAGCTTCTGACCGGTCTCCGGCTGATCGTACTCCCAGGTCCAGTGAATGCTGCGATGAACCTGAAGGGCGGCCTCGGTGTGGCATTCCAGGCAGGCCTGAGTGACCTCCGGGCCGGACTCGAACGGGCCGCTGAGTTCTTCAAACTCATGGTGATTCGCAGTGCTCTCCAGCAACATCGTGGGAGCACTGGATGTGGATGTGGTTGCCGACCGGTCCAGCGTTTGAGTCAACGCGGGCGGCATCAGCAAGGCCAGGAGGGTTCCGACCAGGAAAGCACGGACAAGGGGTCTTGACACGAATGACTCCTCGGGAGGTGTCGCAAGGGGAGGCTCCGGGGGCAGCGGAATGCGCGTTCCGCGCCGGGGCCCATCGAGACCGCTGATGGGTCTATCAATTAGCATCTACTAATAAACTACCACAGCCGGGCGCGCCATGGCAGAGCCCGAAGTTCATGACCCAGATCAACGGCAATCCTTCTCAGCCCGCGCGATACCAATCGGCCTGCTCGGCCCGCTCATAGCCACCGGCGCGAACCACATAGGAGCGGATGCGGCCGGACTCGAAATAGGTGCGCGCCATGAGCTCACTGAGCACGCCTGTGGTCAGCAACTGTACCGACACCAGCACACACGTGATCCCCACGAACAACAACGGACGTGTACCGATGCTCTCATGCAACAGCACCTTTACCAGGAAGAGATAGCCCAGGATCACCGACCCCAGCCCCCCGAACACCAGGCCGATGGAACCGAAGAAGTGCCCGGGCCTCGCCCTATAGCGCATGAAGAAATAGACCGACAACAGATCCAGGATCACCCGAAAGGTACGGGAGATCCCGTACTTGGAGTCTCCATGGGCCCGGGCATGGTGGGTGACCACGTGTTCGCGAATGCGCCGGGGTGATGTCTGGGTGGCGAACCAGGCGGGAATGAAACGATGCATTTCCCCGTAAAGCCGCACCCCCTTGAGGACGTCGGCGCGGAACACCTTCAGACTGCAGCCGTAGTCGTGCAGGTTCACCTTGGTGGTCCAACGAATCAGCTTGTTGGCAATGCGTGAGGGGATCTTGCGTTTCCACAAATCGTCATGGCGATCCTTGCGCCAGCCCGCCACCATGTCCAGATCCTCTTCCAGCAGGCGTCGCACCATGGCGGGAATGTCGCCGGGGTCATTCTGAAGGTCTCCGTCCAGGGTGGCGATGATGCTGCCCCGGGCATGATCGATGCCTGCCTGCATGGCGGCAGTCTGACCAAAATTGCGCTGCAGGCAGACCACCCGCACATGCGGCCCGTGGTGCTTGCGCTGTGTCAGCATGCGGTCGGGGGTGGCGTCGGCGCTGCCATCATCCACCAGAACCACCTCCCAGGGGATGGGCTGTCCCGCCAGGGCCTCATGGATGCGCTCCACGAGGGGGGCCACATTGTCCTCCTCGTTGTACATGGGCACCACCAGGGACAGTGACAGCCCCGCTTCGGTGACATACATCGCATAGCCCAGGCCTTCACTCGAACTGGCTGCGTCGGCCAAGGGGTCGACAGGAAACGGATTGGACATCAAGTTTCTCCTCGAGTCGCCGGGAGCCAGGGCACCAGGGCACCAGCGACAAGGGTTGATCCCAGCAAGAACAAATGCAGATTGACGGCGGCCGCCAGGGCATCCTGGGCAGACACATCGAAGGGCAGCAGTGCTGCCATGACACCAGCCTCGTAGGTGCCGGCCCCGCCCACGCCGTGCACTGGCAGCACACTGGTGAGGTCACCCGCGATCACCGCCAGCCACAGGGCCGGGGCGGAGGCCTCCAGGAACAGGGACAGGACCCAGACAAAGACGGCGAGTTTGACGACCCAGTTGCCCATCGTCCAGCCCCAGGCCCGCCAGAAGGCCCTGGGAGACTCGGGAAGCGCCTCCAGCGCCCTGAGCACCCGGGATGCCAGATAATGATCCTCCCAGGGTTCGATTCGAGTCATCAGAAAAGGTGCCACCCGGCGGATGAGCGGCAAGGTGGCCAGCCACATCAGGGACAGCATCAGGGCTGGCACCGGACCCAGGACATGACTGCCCAGGGCCAACAGGGCAAAAAACCCCAGGGTGTGCAGATCCATCAACCGAAACCACAGCAGCACTGGCACCGAGTTCAGTGGTGGCACCTGGAAATCACGCGCCATGAGCAGCGGAAAACTCAACTCCCCGGTGCGCATGGGCAACAGATTATTGAGCAGATTATGGATGAGGGTCAGGCGCAGACAGGCGCCGAAGCGGCCCCTCATCACCGGCCGATAATAGTCGTACAGACGCAGGGTGCGCAGCCCATAGGTCAGCCCGGTGAGCAGGATCGCGACGATGACCAGCCCCCAGGAGAGTTCCACCCAGGGAGACAATACCCGCGACCAGCCATGGGCCAGTTCCACAAAGACCAGGAAGATGGCGAAGATAGCGAAGGAGATCAAAAGCTTTACAGGGTGCATGAGGTAGGCATGTTATCCGCGTAGGGGGACTGCAAGGTCCTCGGGGTGTTGTTCCAGGCATGAGGGCTGGCTATAGTCGGAGGCCTCCACGGACGAGACCCAATGGAAGGATCCATGAATCTTGCTGTTATCGCCAGCCGCGCGCAATTGGGCATCCAGGCACCGCCGGTACACATTGAGGTGCACCTGGCCAATGGCCTGCCCAGTTTTGCCATGGTGGGCCTGCCCGAGGCGGCGGTCAAAGAGAGCCGCGACCGGGTGCGGGCCGCGCTGCAGACCAGCGGCTTCGACTTCCCCGCCCGGCGCATCACCGTGAACCTGGCCCCCGCCGACCTGCCCAAGGACGGCGGCCGCTTTGATCTGGGCATTGCCCTGGGCATCCTGGCCGCCTCGGGTCAGATCCCCATGGCCTCCATCCGAAACAGCGAATTCCTGGGCGAGCTGGGCCTCACCGGCGAGCTGCGCCCGGTCCGCGGCGTGCTGCCGGCGGCCATGGCCGCCCACCAGGCGGGGCGCACGCTGGTTCTGCCCCGCGGGGATGCGGACGAGGCGGTACTGGTGGAGGACGTGGATGTGATCGCCGCGGGGCACTTGCTGGAGGTGTGTGGGCATCTGTGTGGCGAGGCGCCCCTGGGCAGCCACCCGCGCCGCCCCGAGGGTACCGATGAGACTCACGCCGCTGGAATGCCCGACCTGGCGGACGTGCGCGGCCAGCCCCAGGCCCGACGTGCCCTGGAGGCGGCGGCTTCCGGCGCCCATCACCTCCTGATGATCGGCCCACCGGGCACCGGCAAGACCATGCTGGCCAGTCGGCTGCCAGGCCTGCTGCCCCCCATGAGCGAGACCGAGGCCCTGGAAACCGCGGCCCTGCACGCCATCAGTCAGCATGGGATCGATACCCGTCAGTGGCGCACACGACCCTTCAGAGCCCCCCACCACACCGCCTCCGGCGTGGCCCTGGTGGGCGGTGGCTGTGAATTCCACGAATTAAGCCTACTACTCAAATTTCTGGGTTTCTGGCACAGTTATCCCTCGCCAACCGTGAGGGATAACCAGTGGCAGGCCAGACGATTGATAGGATTCGGGAATTTCCCATGGATGGGCGCCTGTGGTGGGTGCGATGGGTTGATCGCTACCACGTACCAAAGGGTGGGACCGCTACACCCGGGGTGGAGGTATTCTTAAGCCCACTGGATATATCCCTTGGCGACCTGCGGAACGCCGATCCACATGAGATCGCCGCTCCGAAAAACCCTGTAATGCACCCACCCATCCCAGTATTCACCGGGTTTATACCTCGCCTCCCACTTGGGCTCGTTTTCCAGAATGGCATCGAAGTCGCAAGCATACCCTGGCGCCAAGCTCGATTCGATCTTCACGAATTTACTCTGTCCGTACGAAGCATTTCCGACGAATTGCCCAGCAAACCCAGCTGGTGGCAATACCCATACCGAGCCATTAATCGGCGTGATTACCACCTCGGAGACCTCGCCGTAGCGGGGAAAAGCCAAGTAGTTGTTGTTGAATCAGCTGATTTCGTGATAGTCATCCCTTGTCACGAAGTGTTCCGAACGATGTATGCCCCACACTCCCATATCGCACTAGCCCTAACTTCCGGCCCCTGGGATTTGACTAAAACCCAGGTGATCGCCCCGGAAGGGACCGGCAAACTTGCGGACGGTCGTTGGGGTATCACGTTACGTCGCACGATAGGTGATATTTATGCCAATCATCTGGCCAACCTCTGCATCCCGGAAACCGGCATAGCCGCCGCCAATGGCATCTACACGCACCTGCTGAAAGACGAAGGCGCCGGGTACTTGAATGCCCCTATTCCCTTCAATCTCTATAAACTCCGACTCAGCGCCAGGGGCTTATGGTTAAAAGGGGAGCCACCAAAATTCTTGGCGCTAAATATTGTTGCCATGGACTGGCCCGACGCGCCGCCATTGGTAATCCACCGAGACAATAGCGGCATGAAAGGAGAAACTCAGACGCCTATTGCCAAGGATAAGCCCTACAGCAAACCTGGCACTCCCCCGCCTCCTGATGACAACGGCCTCATTGACACCAACTCCCAAGAAGACCCAATAGAGACTGCACCGCTTACCACGTTTACCCTCCCATCAGTCCTTTGGGGTAATCTTCCTCCGTGGACCCGAAAGCCCAAAGACGAGAGCTTTATTTATGAAGGTCGCCCAAACGGAGACACAGGTCCCGAGGTAGGAAGTGTATCGCCAGGTGTCAGTTGGTCGGGAGATACTGACTCAGGCGCATCCGCCTACTCCGCATCATCAATGCGAAACCGCGATGTAAGTCAGCGCTTCTCTGAAGTCATCGATATGTTTGAAATGCTCCAGCGAACTGGAGCAATACAATCCTGGTCTGCCATCCCGCACCCTAGACCACACCTTCATATCGATTCTCTCCCGCTCTGGCACTTTCCACTCAGAACCAAAGACAGTAACAGATTCATTCCTTTCGGCTACATCGAAAGACAAGAAAGAAGAGCACGTGGCGCCTTAGTTTGTGAATTACAGCTTGGGGATGAAACCATCTATTGGCTTGAAATCGAAGTTAGGCATAACGAGGCCGGACGCAAGGCACTTGTATATACCGTCGCTGAGGAGTTCTTCGAAACTGCCACGCTTAAGCTTCTCGAGCTTGCGGCTCTCAATCGCGGCAAATGGCTGCCCTGCGACGAACTGATTGAGTTCGCAGGAGTATCGATGGCCGAGCCATGGAAGCACTCCTATATTGGAAGGTCTAGGCAAAGAGGTGGAGGGCGGTTGAATGAGGGCAGAGCACTGGATACTATTACCCGAGTGTGTCTACCAAGCGTCCGTGACGAGCACGACCCCATCCGGGCCCGATCTTACTAATTTCGAATACCACATTAATCCCTATACAAAGCCGCAAGGGTCACCTTCGAAAATGGGGCATCACTTCCATCGCCACATAAAGAGTTAACTCTGCCAAATGTACCAACTTTGCGATGACAACGTAGCCAACTGGCGAAAGGAAACTACAACATATTTCCCCAGTGCAATTGACCTTCGGTGTCCACATTGCAGGCGCATAGTTTCCTTCGAAATTAAACGATGGCATTCAGCTCCTCATAAAATATGGGTTGGGCCATCTCGTTGTCCCGGCTGTGGCAGTTCGTCTTTATTTCTACTCGTTGGATTTGAAGGAAAAGCCAAGACACTGGATGGGCACGGCCGCCTATTTATTGATCGCGAACCTGGCGGCAGAACGCCCCTTCCCGAAATCCTTAATAATGACGAGATTGGGGAAGCCTTGCGCCGTGCCTATAGTTCAGCAGTCAGCGTTTTCAACTCTGGAGAATGGAATGCAACCGCAGTTCTAACGCGCAGATTGCTAGAGGGTGTCACAAAGAGCTTATTGAATGAAGAGGACCAGAAGCTCACTCTCGCCAAGCAGATCGAAAAACTCCCGTCGGTGAGAGATCTCGACGCCCCAATTATTACCATTGCAGATGCTATCCGAAAAGGTGGGAATCTAGGCGCACACTTTGATCTAGAAAAAGAACCTGACCAGCGTGTATCTGAACTAATGCTTGAACTTGCCGAAGAGCTAATAGAGTATTTCTATGTACTTCCGGCGAGGATTAGCTAACTGCACGACACCATCGAAGACTTGGGTAATGGCGGAGCTTAGTATTCTGCTCCGGCTATCACTAATACACTGACACAAGGTACCTTTGAATATGGTGATCTTCGACCTCACGATCAACGAACGCGTCTCTATTGGTGGCGAAGTGGTGATTGAGCCTTTGAAAAGGAGTGGTGGACAGGTGAAGCTCGGCATCTCGGCCCCACCTCACATGGAGATATTTCGCAAGGAGCTGTATGAGAACATCCAGATGCTGCGATACACCGGCACGGAGAAGGCTCCGGGAGGATAGACTATACGACTGAAGTCACTCACCAACTTTCCAATGACAACTCGCCTTAAGCGAGCCGTTATCAATCTCTGGAATCCATCCTGACCGCAGGGCTGAACCAGGCGCTGCGCACGGGGGATAACAGTCTACTCGGGGTGGTACTCAACACCCTGCCGGCCTGGCCGGACACCTGCTTTTATGAGGAGGTGGTCAAGCATCCACGCACCCGCGCCCTGCTGTCCTATGTGGGGTCGGTGTTTGGTGATGAGCCATCACCGAAGGAGCAGGCGCTGATCGACCTGTGTCGTTAGCAGAAGGCCCTTGGGTGTCGTGTGCTGGCCTATACGGTCTACACCGGCACCCGTGACACCACAGCGCGATTGAAGGCGCTTTTACAGCAAGCGGGCCTGAAGGTCGGTGTGCTGAATGCCTCCGTGGACACCTCCAGTCGGGAGGACTGGATCCTGGAGCAGGTGGAGAAAGGGATCGACGTCCTGTTGACCAGCCTGGAGGCTGTGAAAACCGGGCTGAATCTACTGGACTTCCCCATCATCGCCTTTTTGCAGACCGACTACAACGTGTACACCCTGCAGCAGGCGGCTCGCCGGTCTTGGTGGACCGGGCAAACGCAGCCGGTTGAAGTGGTGTTCTTGGGCTGCGCCGAGACGGCCCAGACCGCGTGCCTGAGCTTGATGGCCAGCAAGATCGCGGCGTCGCAATCCACCTCGGGCGATATGCCGGAGACCGGACTCGATGTGCTCAACCAGGATGGTGACAGCATCGAAGCGGCACTGGCGAAGCAGTTGGCCACATGATGTACCACGCCCGCCCTTCGGGGATGGCCCTTTTGGATTGAAGCATGTGGCCGGTAGCTCGGCGGTTATGGTCAGTCTTGATAACCTGGCGACATCACAGGCCAGTCAACCCCAAGCAGGGAGTGCAGGCTATGGATACTGTCAATTTTGGTGTGATCGCCGCAAAAGGAAGGAGGACTGAATAATGGAAATGGCAGATTTTGACGACCGCATTGTGGACGCCATCATCAAGGGGGCCGTGGAGCACGACGATTCCACTCGGTATTTCGGTAGCCTGGGGGCGCACCAATACGATCTGAGAGAAGCCCGGCGTCATAGCCTGATCGACGGGTATACTGTTTGTTGCATGTGAATGGCGTAGGCGCTACAATTTGGACTAGCCGCCGTAGAGCGAAGTACGAAGAAGCAGGGAGACAGTACCGGTGACACCCGAGACACACGACCTGCATGAAGCCTTAACCGCTGGGTCTCAAGTTCTTGTTATGTTCTCGCGTTCAGTGCGGAACGCACAAATCAGCGCATAATTAAAGGAAACAAGAACGCTATGGATTCGTCCTGTTCTTCACCCGTTATCACCGTCGATAGCAAGCCGACCCCTTCATCTGTTCCTGCGTCTGGTGTTTCTTCAAAGTACGCATATTCATCGAAATCAGGACAGCACTTTGCAGGACTAATGCATGGCGACTCTGCCACCATGCTAAAAACCCTCCCAAGTGACGTTTTCAATGTCGCCGTTACTTCACCCCCGTACTTTTGGGTGCGCGACTATGGATACGATGACCAGCTTGGTCACGAAAAATCCGTCGAGGCCTATGTTGAAGCGCTGATGGGCGTTTTCGATGAAGTGAAACGGACGCTTCACCCCGAAGGTGTCTTTTTTCTAAATATCGGCGATACTTACTACTCAGGAAACGGTCAGCCGCACGGCAGCGACCCGAAATGCTCTTCTCGCAACTTTCTTCGCAAAAAAGTTCGCCCCGTTGACGTGAGCGGATGGGATATCCCCAAAAAGAGCATGATCGGCATACCGTGGAAAGTTGCCTTCGAAATGCAGCAGCGCGGATGGACGCTTCGTAGCTCAATCATCTGGAATCGCTGCAACGCCTTTGTCGAACCCACGGCGCGGGATCGACCATATCGGCAGTACGAATTCGTCTTCATGTTTTCGAAGACGCGCTTTTACAGCTTTGATCGCTCAAAGCTGGTGGAAGAAGACGTTTGGAATATCCCTATCGAACGCAATCGGCGCGCAAAGCACAATGCCGCGTTCCCTTCCGAGCTTGTGCGGCGCTGCGTCGAAGTCGCCAGCCCGCCGAACGGTCATGTTCTCGACCCCTTCGTTGGTAGCGGCACAACCGTTCTGACTTCGATGGTTCACCACCGCAATGTTGTCGGCATCGATATGGGCGACGACTATATCGACTACGTTCAAGGTGCTATTGAGAGCGAAGGATACGAATCCTCGTCTTGGGATGATCTGGTTAAACGTCTTCAAAAACCGTCTCCGCTTTGGGAAGCGTGGACGGGAAATAGGCAGAATTTCCGCAAGCCAGGGACAGCAAAAAAAGTGTAGATCGTGCAATACTTCGATATTCCGACAATAAAAACTTCGATTGAAGCTCTCCAAGGGGTCAGTGCGAATTGGCTGATCCCCTCTTTTGTGTTCGCCGCCAATGACGTTGGCACGGGCGCACTCGTCGATATGTCAAAGAACCTCGGCACCGATACTTTTCTTGATCGATATTTCAGCGCAAGCCTTGTCGGAATCGAGCCGTTCAAGACAGGCAACAACCTTCTGCGCCCACGTCTCAAAGGGATCAAGTGGGATCGGGGTGATTTAGCCGGCGACTATATGATCCGCCAAGACACAAAGATGTGGGGCAACCTCTTTTCAAGTCGTGGCTACCGCGACATGCGGATGCGGGGCTACATCGAAGGTGAGAAAACCACCGTCCGCCTCACCGCTGACTTCCAGCCCGCCTTCGAGAGCGAAATTCCCGATACGTTCGAGTTTGAAGACCTTATGGTCTGGCTTTTCGCCTTCAATGGCTTTCCGGACGAGGTCGCGAGTTGGCAAGCCCTCTACGATCACCTATTGCAAAACGAGCTCGGACTTCAGGATTTCCAGCCCCCGTATAAGGGCAGGTTTAAACTGACGCCTGATCGCCCATGGCCTGTCACACTAAATGTCCGCCCTGCCAATGATGACTTCATCAATGAACTGGCACCGCGCCTTGCGGCTTATCTCGCTGCGCCCCCCACACCAGAAGAACCTGAACACGACTCCGCCAAGAAGGAACTAATGAGCGCAGACGATGCGGTCTTGTCAGTCATCCTTAACGCTATAAGCAAAAAGACAAGTCATTCCTTCCTTCTTGCAGGACCGCCTGGAACGGGAAAGACGAAGTACGCGCACGACATTTCTGACTACCTGACAGGCGGCGATGAGAGCCGTGTACTCTTCCTCCAGTTTCATCCTGCCTTCGGCTACGACGATTTTGTTGAAGGTTTCCGACCCGTTGAAGCTAAAGGCAAAGATGGCGAAGCCCAAGGCGTTACCTACAAGCTCGATCCGCGCCACTTCCTGAACTTCGCAGAGCAGGCAAAGAAAGATGTCGACAACAATTATGTGCTTGTCATTGACGAGCTGAACCGAGGTGATGTTGCGCGCATTTTCGGCGAGCTTCTCACGTATCTCGAACTCGACTACCGAGAGAAGGAATTTACGCTCGCAATCTCCGGCACCAAGACCAAGCTCCCCCGAAACCTGATTGTTCTGGCGACCGCGAACCCGTTCGACCGCTCCGTCACTGACCTTGATGATGCGCTCTTGCGCCGCTTCATTGTTATCACGATGGAGCCCGACAAGCCGTTTCTGCAAAAGTATCTCAAGGATAAGGGCGTTGAAGAGCGGGTGCTTAAGCGTGTCTTGCGCCTTTTCGATATCCTCAATGAGTCGTTCCCCGCAGGGTTCGGCCATACCAATTTCTTGCATGTCCGAACCATCGAAGATCTTGCTGATGTATGGGAAGGACGTGTGAAGCTCGGTTTGCAGCGCACACTGTTCCATGATCGCCAGAGGTTCAATGGCATCAAAGAAAACGTGGATGAGCTCCTTGAAATAGATGAAGCAGCGGAAGCAGCGGGCGATGATGGCGGCGCTGCCGATGGCGATGCGCCTGCTTAACGCCACATGAGGCAGGAACCATGCCACTTTCTGAAACTCGCATTATCGAAGTTGAAGAACGCGGCAAGCAGTATTTTCCCCGCAGTGAGCTTGTTGATCGTCATGGACACTCGCTCATTCTTCCCGAAACCCGCGATCTCAAGGCGCTTGAATTCAAGGAGGTTGCCGATGGCGTCAACCTCGTAGCTCTCGGACTGATCGGCTATCTGCCGCTTACCAGCTCCATCACGCTAAATATCGTCCCCAAGTTCTCAATTGAGAACCTCTGGAACATGCTGGAGATCGGCGGGGAAACATATGACCGCATTCTACCGACGATCAGGCGCTACCAGACGACCGACAAACCTGCCCCGATCCTGCTTCTCGCGCGCAGCTTCTGCCACTACCTGCGTGACGCGCTCTCAGCAGGCTTTGAGCGCAGCTACTACCCGCGCACAGTACACGGCTTTTACAAGCCGCGTGTCGAGTTCGGCCAAACGATCAGCTGTTATCTCTCGCGAGGGAATCCCATCGACACCGCTTCGAGCGTCTTTGAATTTGGGCTCGACAGCCCCGTGAACCAGATTGTCAAAGCGGCATGTTTGCGCTTTGCGCGGATCATCCCGCCCACGAAAGCCTGGGACGAAGAACGCCTCCTCACTCAGATAGCTCTTGATACGCTCCGCCGAGTCAATGAGCGCGAGCCAACTGCGCAGGACTTCTTCCTCGATGAAACCGTCTCGCTCAGGCTGCGAAGCAACTACGAGGGTCTTATTCGTGTTTATCAGCTCTTGCTGACAGGCGGCGGCATCGCCTTCACCTTCGAGCCAAGCGGGAAAGAGCTTCCGTCGTTCCTCTTTGATCTCGAAGACATTTTCGAGCGCTTCATTCGCCAGACCTTCATCGACGCGCTGCGCGAGCAAAAGATCGCGGTGCTTGATGGCAACAAACACCAGGGCAGGCTCTTCGAGGACAATAAGACCTATCCGACGAAGCCCGACCTTATCTTTAGGCGCGGAAAGAAGAATGTGATCGGCCTCGGCGAAGTGAAGTACAAACCCAAGATCAAGGAAGTCGACCGTTACCAGATCATTAGCCACGTCACGGCGGCCAAAGCGCCGTTCGGCATCCTGTTTTCTCCCGCGAACGAAGGTGAAAGCCAGAGGTTGGTGCGGATCGGACGCTTGGCGACGGGCGCGCAGTTCTATCACTATCGCGTCGATATCCGTGGTGATATAAACGCCGCACAAGCGCAGATGATAAAGGATGTTTCGGCATTATTGCCTTCGGAAGATACAGTGCCAACATAATAAGATTTCGTTGACCGATAATAACTTAGTGCCTGTGCCCGAAGGCTAGGAAGTCAGGGGCTGGCGTGTGTCGAACACCCTGGACACCGACTTCTGCATTGATGCCCTTGAGGAGGCTCTGGCACGCCATGGGCGACCCGAGATATTCAACACGGACCAAGGCTGCCAGTTCACCAGCAAGGTGTTCACCCAGGTGCTGAAAGACCACAAAATCCAGATCAGCATGGACGGCAAGGGATGTTACCAGGACAACATCTTTGTGGAGCGGCTCTGGCGCAGCGTGAAGTACGAGTGCGTCTACCTGAAAGCCTTTGATAATGGAGTCCACTTACGCCAGGATCTGAAGCAGTACTTCACTTGGTACAACGCCGAGCGGCCCCATCAGGGGTTGGACGATGCAACACCGGATGAGGTTTACTTCAACCAACCTCTGACTCGGGCGGCCTGACGCCTAAGAGCTACAACCCGGTTAGAGCTTAACCCCCCTGTCAGGTGGTCCAGTGGATGGGGTCCACTTCAGGTCCAGAGGCGCCGCTAACAAAATACAACACAACAGCCAAACCAAATATGACCATAATCACCAGCACTTTAATGAGGGTGGGAGCAACCTTCCTCTTCACACGCTGAGCAAACGGCTGCTTATATTCACGCTCCACCCACTCCTTGGTCTTTCTTTCATTCTGTAGCCGCTGCAAGCTTCTGCGGAGCAGAGCTCCATGTACCGAAAAGACCACTACTGCGAAGATACTAAAGCAAAGAATAAAATAGGGAGCAGACACGGGGTTCTGCAAGACAACATCCCCCCCAGCATCCCGCAAGTATATCGAAGCGAACAGTATCGCCAGAAGAGACACAGCTGACAGAAACCAAGTCAGCTTTGTCCTATATGTCGAAGTCACAGACTCCTTTTCCGCCTTCTTCAGCTCATGGCGCTTCAGTTGAGCTCGAAAAGATTCTTCCACCTGATGAAGGTACTGGCCCTCTCTTTCGTAAGTGCTTCGCGTTATCATGCCCTCATCGCGCAGCGTAACGCATAGTGACCCCATATACGCCAAAACGCCACAGGCATCTACTGGCTCATATGAAAAATTCTCATAGGTATTTCGCTTAACGAATGTAAGCTCCCTTTTCAATTGACCGACCATCTCAAGGGATGCTCTTTCGAGGTCTTCTTCACCATCACCGCCGAGCTTGACGAGTTGGGTCAGGGAGTCAGCGTCACAGTCGTGATGCGCGTGTGAGTGGATTGAGTACTTCAAATAATAATAGGCTTGCCGAAGAATTGTGGACCGCTCTTCGTCACTGGGGCGACAGCATCCATCAAAGGTAAAATATGCCAGCCCGTTATGCTTAACAAAAAAAGAAACACCGTACAGCCCTAGGCGACCATTATCCTGTAAAGCCTCAGTTAAGCCTTTAGTTATGTCCGCGTAGTGTTGGTCTAGCTCTTCCCTTAATTGGATGTCTCCTGAATCCAATGACAAAATCAAGGGCGACGAGCAAGCGCAGCTGAGATACGGTGAGAAACACTTATTTAGGAAACGGCTCAACAACGACTTAGGCGATAGATATTGCCCTTTACATTGCCGTTCACACCTTAGAGTCAAAGCCTCATCGATGCGCTTTTTGGCATGATGTATTGCCTCAAAAACATGTCCTGAGTCTTCAAAGGACTTTACTACAAGGTCATTGGGGTAAATGAAGATTTTGCCGGACAAACATGAACCGTCTAGATTATTCAGGTCAGTTGTCTGTGCTAGCAAGAAAACACGGTAATGGCCAGATGCGTCAATATTCAGGTGCAAAGAGTCTTTCCAGTCCACCTCTGATTGCATCATAGCCTTAAGCTTCAGGGACCCGCCCCCTTCGGCAACAGAATAGCAAACAAGCGAAGAATCTTTCCGATTTACTCTTTTATTAGTGAACCCGCCAACAATGCCGGGCCTAATCAGGGAGAAGTTCAGGTGCCCCGTCACACACGGGATCCATCCTATATGCGTGTAGAGCACGGCCATGGCACATCCCTAGAAGAAATACTAATCCTAATCGGCGCTTCCGAATAGCACACAGAGCCCGACACCTACGCGCGAACCTCACAACATTCAATGCATGAGGCGCTTATACCAGACAAGAGATTCCTTTTGATCGGCGTAAGTTATTCCAGTACTACGATCATAATACATACCATGCGAGAGCGATGATCCATGCGGCGTTATGCCTGACTCGTTAAGCTCTTGCTCTCGACGGCTCATTTTCCGGCGCCACACAACATCTTGTATTGCTTGAGCCACCCAATATACAGTCAGACCTACACCAACCCCAAACAAAACCATCGAAACCACTAGGACAATCAAATCCGTTGATCCCATAGACATTCAGCCCCCTCCAGACGAAACTTCGCTGTTATGAAGCAACCACACCCGGCATTTACGGACCGGGACCGCGACGCAACAACCTGACAATTGCTACCACTTAAGCTTGCACGTCACCTCAGTATACCCATCAAAAAAAAACGAACAGTCACTTTGGCGCCTGTTCGTTTAATCAAAAGCTATCCGCCGACTGCGGCTATTCGGCGATCATTCTACGTGACTCTGCGGAGTAGTCAACTTCGCGATGCGATCAGCAGGCAATCCAGGCACTAGGCACTACATATCGGTCTTGCCAAGCCATTTCAGCACAACATGTAGGCCAAAGATGGCCAACCCATTTCTAGATTGGGATTATCGGCCCGTCCGACCGCCTCTTCGGACCCGCGCTGCTCCCCCGCGCCGATAACGGGTACAGCCTGCGATAGTGGCGTCTTTGCGCCGCCAAGGACGCCTATTTCAACCAATCTACTCTTGGCTCCTGCCATCGGGTTACGCATGAGTAGGGCGCTGCATATTCATATAGGGCAGCATGGCCTATCGGTGGAAAATTGGCAGGCTTTGAGCATGGATTCTGAACAGTTGCAAACTAAGGATATATAACCTGCCGCCTGACCATCCCTGCATTAATTTACTGTGACGCATCAGGAATCTCTTTACTGGACGCCCTCAAATGATACCTTACCGTGTCATAAGACAAAGGCTGCCTTCTATTCCTTCCCTTGAACAGGAACCCCATCTCGCCTTCTGAGTGAGTGAAGACACAGCGCCTAAAATGTTCTGCAAGACACCCCTCAATACGGAGCCCATGGCTTTCTGGCCAAAGGAGGAACCCAGACGAATCCTCGACAACATCATCGATTTTCAGAAACAGAACCTCCTTGACCGGGATCCGAAAAAGGTCGGCCAACAACCCCACCAGCAACACCTTGCACCGACTCTCATCACCCTCTTCGTCAAGCTGTTTAGCTATCGCCTGGACACGATCAACGAGTTTGCGGCCCTTGCTCATCAGCGATGTCTGAGGCTTATATTTCACCTCGAGCTCAATACCTAGAGTCGCGTTCAAATGCCGAACGAAAATGCTCACGTTCGCGGCTTGCCCTGGATACCGTTTCAGATATTGGTGCAGATCTGCCTGCGTCAGCTCTTCGGGTGAATTAACACCGGCTTTTTCGAGAAAACCACCGGCAGCCGCCTGATACATCCTGATCGTCTTTCGCTTGAGCACCGGGCCTTTACGCTGCTCGAGTTCTTCAACAAAACGTTGCAGACCCAGGGCCCAAGGCCGATCTCGCCATGCTTGGGCCTGCAGACGCATTCTCTTTGCCTCGATCATATCTTCAAGAGCGACCATGTCCCACTCGATATCCAAACGCTCACAGAGGAACGAAACGATGAGAAATCCCCGCCGGAGTCGTTCTGCCCCGAAGATCTCGAACAAGCGGCCCTGGGTGATCTCAGCAGGCACCATACAGTGACGATCAATGTCAGCAAAGAATACGGCATATCGGTCGATCCTGGCAGTCATATTGCCTGCTTTCTTGGGAAGCCCCTGCCACGCACAAAAGCCCCCAAATAACGAACGCACCCAGGGCTGCTCTAGTAGCTCGGCGTTAAGCCTTACACGTCGACGAATCCTGTCTTTCAGGGCGCAGGCTTCACATCGTGAGGATCCGCCGCCTGGCACATCAGCGCCGCACTCTGGGCAGGAATGCTGCACGGGCTCCTCCCCAGCGCAGTGTCCACATACCGGGCGGCCTGTTTCGTCGCGGCTTTCCACTTTGCGGTAACGATGGCAGACACTACACGTCTCCATATGCTGAGTCCGGCACCGGTCACATACCGGTTCGTCGAACCCCAGGGCCGGCGCCCGGCTCAGACGACGGGATAACTGCCCACAGTTGGTACAGGGTTTCGGTTCGGTGAAATAATAGGCGCAGGCCGCGCATATCGCCTTTCCCCCGACGATACGTCCGACCTTATCACCAATCGATTTTCCACACCGCGAACACGACCGGTTTTTCCTTCGACATGAGGGACATACAGGTTCCCCGCCATGCTCACGGGCCCGAGCCGGCGCACCGCATAACGAACAGGGCACTCGCTTGAACACCCTGTTGTAGCAAGTTGCACAGTATGTGTAGCCGTTCTCAATTCGAGAAGCACGAACCATTTCCCTGCCGCACTCATCGCAACGCCGTATGTTCTTCTGGTTGAAGATATTTTTCATGAAAGCCCTGACAACGCTTGAAGCCGTCGTGCGCGCAGAGCCCGATAGGCTTTCTTGTCCACACGAGCGAGACGCACCAGTTCTGCATCAAGAACCTTCACCACATAGCGCCTGTCACGCTTTCCCCCCACAGGAAGACGCTCGACTTCCTGCCGCAGCCTTGAGGACGATTGGTTTAGGCGGTGAAATGTGCGCTGGGTCAGATGGGCAGCATTGGCGCCAATCCGGAATGAGGATGGCCAGTCGGAAAGCCATGCGGCCAGGGTTTCCATCAGGACTGCGCGATCGGCCGTCCGCACATGCTCGAACTGAAGCCTTTCGGCCGTCAGAGTAGCCGGAGAAAGATGGAATGCGTCCCGAATTGCGGTGAGCACACAACGGGCGGTGAGGACGGACAGCAGGGCTCGCACCGATGTGAATGTCTCAAGACGCTCGAAGGGCCCCGTGTCGGATACACCCATCAAGGTATCCAGCAGTATTTTCTGCCATTCTAGGACACCTGTGATCGGCTGCTGCCGAGCGATTCCGCCAGCCAAGAATGCTCCACATTGATGGCAGCGCCCTTGGTCCAACGACAACGAGCGATGCGGCACCACGGGGGCCCCACACGCGGGACAGGCGTCCAGGAGCGTGATCTGATGTTCGGGGCAGACAAAGACAAACCCTAACCGCCAAATCCTACGGAACCACTGTCGCCCCTCCGCAAAGCATGCCGGGCAGAACTGGAGTCCATGGCGACGGCGCGTCCGGTGAAAGAGACTCACCGCCAGAAGCAGCGGCGTGTCACCACTGCGCAGCGTGCTTCCCAAGACACGGCGAAAGGGCAGTAGCGTACTGGCCTCCAATCGCTCCGCCGGAACCCCGGCCAGGACTCCCAACTCCTTAAGCCAATCTGCATCCGCCGCCCGGTCAGTATCCCGGTCCCAGAAGTGGCGGCCTGGCCAGTAGTAGCTCATGAAACAATACGGTGTGGTGCCGTGCGCCCGCGCATTGCGAATCAGGAAGGAGGAAAGCAGTTCATCTTCCTGCAGCGGTACACAGTAAGGCCACGTGTCACCGATCATAGGGTCTGCGCTTGCTTGCCATAATCAGACAGCTTGACCCAATCAAGCTGATCAAGCGTCTTCAGTGTGATCTGCTCGCTGCGGTCGCGGATGGCCTGGACTGTCGCCCGTTTCAGGATCCTGGCAAGCCCTCCAATCGTGCCCCCACTCATTCCATGCAACTTGATCGCCAATTCCCTACTGGCCAGGTTGGAGGGCTTGGCGAGTGGCAGAAGGCGCTCGAAGCTCGCGAGCAAGCGCAAAAACTCGGCATCAAGCTGCCATCGGGGCAACCCAAAGGGCTCGAAACGACTGGATAGCTGCGTGTCCGTATGCAGTGCTCGGATCGCATCCCGGGTGCCGACTGCGACGATCGGGAGTTTGAGATCGTTACTCAGGTTCTTCATCACCCCAAGGAAATGGCGCTGCTGGCGTGCATGTCCGTAGAGGAGGTTGTGGATCTCATCGATCACCAGCATGCGACATTGCACGTACGTGAGAATCGAGTGCGCTTGGTTCTTCTTGCGCTGCACAGGATCCGAGTCCCGGTGGGCGATTTTCAGAGCCAGCAGAAGTTCAGTCCAGAATCGCGCCTCGACGGGCTCCGAAGGCATCCCCATGGTCACCACCGGTACCAACGGCTCCCCGCCTGGCTGGGATACCACCGGGTGAAGTTCCCGGAACTTGTCGATGATCGTGGTTTTACCGTTCCCGCTCTCACCCACCAGCAAGAGGTTCGGCATCCGCAGTGTGCGTGGGTGCGCGAGGAGATCCGAGAGGGTACGTAGCGCCTCCTGGGCCTTCGTGTAGCCAATCCAACGGTCCTGCTGCGCGAAAGCAATGCGTTCTTCCGTGGGGAGGGACATGGCGCCGCGGATAGACGGTTCCAGGTGATCCAAATCGCTCATTGCTTCACCGCAAGGTCATCAAAGGGTTGAATTGGCATCGAGAAGATGTCATCCGCGTCCGCGGGAGCGGCTGTCGGCGCATTGCCCCCGGCGGGCAGGGGTTCCTCCGCCGGCGCGGAGGTATCCGCAGTTTTTTGGCGGGCCTGCGCACTTTTCTGGGTGGTTTTGATCCGATGCTGCTGCCGGCGAGCCGCCTTCGTTTTGGTCACAGCTTCCTCGACCCTTTCGCGCATTCGGCTTATGGCCTCGAATATCGTGTCCTCGTCTACATGCGCCCGCCCTTCTTCCTTTAACCTCTGCTGAGCCGCTCTCAGCTCCCACACACTGATCGGAGGGTGTGCGGTATTTCGGTAAGGGATCTCGTAGTATTGGTGCGCCTCTGGGTCGAAGAAGTAGACCACGCTAATGTCACGCGGATCACGCCGGACAATGAACTTCCGCTTCTCCTTGGAACGCTTCGGTTCACGGGCATTAATCCAGGGGGTGAGGACCTCGTGGTAGTAAAAGATCTCGTCAACCACGATGCCGTAGGGCTGAACCGTGCGCTCGACGAACGGAAGGAAGTCCAGTCTCAACCGCCGAGGGTCACTCGGAACCTCCGGTATGCCCTTTCCGGGTTGGGACGTATCCCCCAGCAAGCCGATTTCCCACTGCCGCCGGGGCGGCACATTCAAGTCGGCATGCACCCGCTGGTGGTAGACATTGACGATAAAATCGACCAAACGCTGCTCGAACTCCCTCAGGGTCAGCGCGGACTCCTTTTCGGAGTCATACCCCTTGCGCTCCTTTGGGCAAGAAAAGGTTGCGCCCGGAAGCTTGCGAAATTCCCCCGCACTGGTGCCCATCAATCGCTCAATATGGCCACCATAGTGCGGCACCTTCACCGGTCTCATCTGCAGATCTATTCCGTACTGCTCGCAGGCGTTGGAGAGCATGGCGCCACGGAATTCCTTGGCGTTGTCGCAATGAACCGTGCCGATCTTGCCCCACACCGGCCAGTCGCCCGGCACTTCCAGGTCGGCAAGGTACTCATTCTTGGGCATCATGGACCGGGCCAAACACATACCGGCCGCCACCGCGCTGGGCTTTTCCATGGACACATAACAGCCGGTAACCATCCGGCTGTAGACATCAATCGCCAACGTGATCGTAGGGCGCCCCATGGGCTGGCGGGTGCCCTCCTCAACCACAATGATGTCGGCTTCGGTATGATCGATCTGGACAACCGCGAGCGGAAACTCCGCGCCGGGGAAATTCCCCCTGATTGGCGTGAACAGGTTCCGCGCCTTGTCTCCCATGCCTCGGGCCCTTAGGACCCGCGTTGGGCGCAGCCTCTTCAGGCGATTCCGCACGGTATTGGCGTGTGGAGGCTTGATGCCAGCGTTGCGGCACAGAAGGGCAACATGGTCCACCACGTCCTGAGGCTTCTGCCGTTGCTTGCTCAGATAGATCTCCTGAATTGCAGCCTCAATGATCTCCTCGATGTCCGAATCCAACCCCGTCTGCCCTGGCTTGCGGCCACGCTTCTGAGGAACAAGCGCAGAAAGTTGTCCCGACTCGTTGTAGGCGCGGATCCAGTCGTAGAGCGTTCCGGTAGCCACGCCCTCGACCTCTGCCGCCAGTCGGACCTTTTCCCGTGTTCGCCCAGGATCATCAAGTAGTGGCTTGATCACCGCGAACCGGCGCTGAGCTTCCTTCCAATCCTCATCGCAAATGTCTTCGATATCGCGCCCAGCAGCCACGACGCCATCAGGCAGATCCTCTTCCTTGAAGGGCCTGATTAGATCGACCCGAAGCCGCTCAACCGCGTTGGTTTCCAGATTCTTGGCAAGAACACTGTCTACACCGAGCATATGCGTGATCTTGAAGCGCTTGCCCTCGGAGATCACGAATGACCCGGGTTTCATCGAAAGGAATGCTGGCTCGCTCATCAGAGGCCATCCTCCAGCGTTGTCCAGATGGGCGTTGCCATCGTGAGGGGTTCGTAAAGATCCGCATGGATCCTTCGGGTCGCGACCAAGCGCCAAAGGCTCGAGACGGCCTTGATCCTGTTCTCCAGGGTCCAGTAGGCCGCCGCCAACAACGATTCCGGCGTGGTTTCACCAAGGGTAACGAGCGTCTTAAGCAGGTGTTCGTCGATGGCCGGTGTCCACTTATAGTCCCGATATGGTCGCAGAAACCTGGCGTTGGCCAGATAGGCCCCGCCTCTGATTTCGACCTCCGTCGCGATCGTGAAGCGCATGCCATTCTGCTTGGCGTACCGTATAGCGGCCCGAAAGCGCGGCTTCAGTGAGGTCCAGTCGTCCTTCAGGTTGGCACGGTACTTCACCTCAAAGATCACGCGTTCGCCGTCCCCGTACTCCACGAGGAAGTCGGGCGTGTAGTGGCGTTCCCGACCGTTCGCATCCGTGAACGTAATGCGGCACGGCTGTTCCAGAACATCCTCCACCGCCAGATCGAAATCGAGCAAGACCAGGAAATCCCGCTCCAGCGAGGACTCGAAGGGGATCGATTTACCGCCAAAGGCGACCCGCCCAGTAACGCTTCGGCGGCTCGTGCCGATGGATCGCACAGGGCGCCTTGAAGTCAGTCCGTTAATTTCTTGTTCCATATCAATCCAGTCCGGCTTATTCCTATTATCTGGTCAGATCAATTCTTGTTGGAATCGCTGCATGTCATTGATCTATGATAGCTGCAATCGGCATTTTTTGTGGAATTCACAGTGGCTCACGCCCTCGCCCCGGGGAGATCTCCCTGGCCCACAACGGCATCCTGTTCCTGGACGAGATGGCCGAGTTCGATCGTCGAGTGCTGGACGTGCTGCGCGAACCCCTGGAGACCGGACAGATCACCATCTCCCGGGCGGCACACCAGGCGGAGTTCCCCGCGCGGTTTCAACTGGTGGCGGCCATGAATCCCTGCCCCCAGGGATACGACTGCGACCTGGGGCCCCAATGTCGCTGCACACCGGAGCAACGCAGGCGTCAGCGCGGACGCATCTCGGCGCCGCTACTGGATCGCATTGATGTGTGCATCGAGGTGCCGCGCCTGCCCCGGGACCTGCTCATGGAGAGCAGCCCTGCCCCGGAATCCAGCGCCACCGTGCGGGCCCGGGTGCTCCGCTGCCGCGACGGCCAGCTACAACGACAAGGCTGCCTGAATGCCGCCCTCTGTGGGCGCGAACTGGAGCGACTGACCGAACTGAGCCCGGCCAACCGGCGTCTGCTGGAGCAGGCCATGGATCGGTTCCGGCTATCGGCCCGCAGCTATCACCGCATCCTGCGGGTGGCCCGTACCCTGGCGGACATGGACGAGCAGGAAACCATCCAACAGGCGCATTTGATGGAAGCCCTGAGCTACCGGGCCATGGACCGGTGGCGGCAGGACACGGGCGGATAATCCGGGGCTGGAGCGGGATGCACAGAACGGGTAAGGTGAGCCGCCTTCCCTCGATAGCGACCGGACCCTGCCCATGCGCATCCCCCGCTGCTTCCTCGATCAACCCCTGCAAACGGGTGATGAGATCGCCCTGAACGAGCGCGCCCACCGTCATGTGGTGCAGGTGCTGCGGCTGCGGGTCGGCGCGCCGCTGGTGCTTTTCAATGGTGAGGGCGGAGAATATGCCGCCACCCTCACCCTGGCCGAACGCAGGGCCTCGCGGGTGCACATCGATGAACACCGCCCCCGGGACACCCGCCCGGCTCTTCACGTGACCCTGCTGCAGGGCATCGCCAAGGGAGATCGGATGGACTACAGCCTGCAAAAGGCCACGGAACTGGGGGTGAGCCGCATCCAGCCGCTGGTGGCCAAGCGCAGCGTGACCCATGAAGACCCCAAACGCATGAACAAGCGTCAGGAACACTGGCGCGGGGTGATCGTCAGCGCCTGTGAGCAAAGCGGTCGCACGGATATTCCCGAGTTACTACCGCCCCTGCCCCTGAGCCAGTGGTTGGATACGCAACATCCGGAGCGCACGGATGAGGACACCGCCTCATGGTCGTTGGTCCTTGACCCGGAGGCCACGTCGAGCCTTGGGGATCTGGCCGCCTCGAGGGCGCGGCCCCAAGCGGTCACACTGTTGATCGGACCGGAGGGCGGCCTGGATGAACGGGAGATCTCCCAGGCCCGTCACTGTGGCCTGACACCGGTGCGCCTGGGCCCCAGGGTGCTGCGCACCGAGACCGCCGGTGTGGCAGCCCTGGCCATTATTCAGTCCCTTTGGGGGGACATGGGCTGATCAAAGCCCCTGCAGCCCCGCCTGGAGCATGTCCTCCATCATCTCGAAGGCAGGGATGATGCACAGCACCCCACTGGCCCGGACGCGAGCGGCGATCACCGGAGGGTCTTCCTCTCGGCGGGGCTCCAGTTCAATATCCGTGGGACTGAGCTTCACCGGATGGGGAATCCCCCGTACCTGAAGCCCGTAATAGTCCAGACCCGCGTGGCGCTCCACCCCGTGCAGCACCACAAAACGGTTGATGCGGGTCTGACGCTCCTCGGGCACCTGCAGCAGGGTATCCAGGGAAACGATGGGAACCTGGGCCTGGCGCCAATCAAACACCCCACGTAGCCACCCAGGGGCACCGGGCACGGCGCGCACCACCTGCTGGGTCACCACTTCCACCGCTACCGACTGGGGCAGCAGCAGATTCTGCTCCTGCAGGGAGATGATGAAACAGTTGACGCTGTCCGGTTGCTCGCTCATCGGGTGCCTTGGGCCTCCAACAGTTCCTGGATATGGCTCAGCAGGTCGGCCTCCTGATAGGGCTTGCCCAGGTAGTGATTGACGCCGATTTCCAGGGCCCGCTGCCGGTGTTTGTCGCCGGTGCGGGAGGTGATCATGATGATGGGGATATGGCTCAGGCGCAGGTCGTTGCGCACATGGGTGGCCAGTTCAAAACCATCCATGCGCGGCATCTCGATGTCCAGCAGGATCAGGTCGGGTACCGTGTCCTGCAGCAGGGCGAGGGCGTCCAGGCCATCCTTGGCGGTCAGCACCTGATAATGGTGGCGCTCCAGAGCCCGGGCCGTGACCTTGCGGATGGTGATGGAATCGTCCACCACCATGATCGTGGCCCGAGATTCCTCCGCTCCAGCATGGCCATCGCCGTGATAGATGAGTTGCACACCGGCACCCGCACGTACCAGGGCGGGGATATCCAGGATCATCACCACCCGGCCATCCCCCAGGATGGTGGCACCGGAGATGCCCTTGACCTTGGCCACCTGCGGCCCCACGGACTTGATCACCACCTCCCGGCTGCCCTGCAGATTGTCCACCTGCAAGGCGATGCGCACATCACCGGAGCGGACCAGCAGCACCGGGAACATGGCCTCGGGATTGTGCAACTGCGGCTGGGAGACATCCAGCAGGGCCCCCAGATGCTTCACCTCATACTGATTGCCAGCATATTCGTACTGGGGGTCCTGCTCCGCATACAGGACATCCAGGTCCCGGGCACGCATGCGTACGATGCCCTCGATACTGGACAAGGGCACGGCATAGACATCCTCACCGGTCTGCACCAGCAATGACTGAGTGATGGCCAGGGTGAAGGGCAGACGCACGGTGAATGTGGTGCCCTCCCCCTGGGTGCTGTCGATGGCCAGCACGCCACCCAATTGCTTGATCTCGCTGTTGACCACGTCCATGCCTACCCCACGCCCGGAGATCTGGCTCACCTGGTCGGCGGTGGAGAAGCCCGATTCCAGGATGAACTGCATCAGGTCATGGTCCGACAGGGACGCCACGTCCCGCACCAGTCCCAGGCGTTGCACCTTCTCCCGCACCATCTCCAGGGGGATGCCGGCGCCGTCGTCCTTCACCTGCAGGACAACTTCGGAACCCTCTCGACTGACCCGCAACAGGATGCGCCCCACGGGCTCCTTCCCCTGGCTGAGACGTTTTTCCGGGGGCTCGACGCCATGGGCGATGGCATTGCGTAACATGTGTTCAAGGGGCGCAACCATGCGTTCGAGGACCGAGCGGTCCAACTCACTGGCTTCCCCTTCGATATCGAGTTCCACCCGCTTGCCCAGTTCCGTGGCCGTCTGCCGCACAATGCGTCGCAGCCGCGGAGCCATGGTATCGAACTGCACCATACGGGTATGCATCAGCCCTTCCTGCAACTCGGTGGAGACGCGGGATTGCTGTTGCAGCAGGGTTTCCGAATCACGTATCTGATCGGAGAGCAGATCCTGGATGCTCACCAGGTCGTTGACACTCTCGGCCAGAGCCCGGGAAAGCTGCTGGATATTGGAATAACGATCCAGTTCCAGGGGGTCAAAGTCCTCCTGCCATTTGGCCTCCTCACCCTGCTCCTGTTCGTGTCGGAACAGGATCTGGGCCTCGGTCTCCATTTCCAGCTTGCGCAGTTGCTCGCGCAACCGGGCGATGGTCTGGGACAACTCCCCCAGGTTGAACCCGAAGGCGGTGATCTGCTGCTCCATACGGGCATGGTAGATGCTCACCTCGCCCGCAAAGTTGACCAGGTTATCCAACACATCGGCGCGCACCCGTACCTGTTCCTGTCCCGCACCGGCCGCACGCGCGGCCGGTGCGGGCTCCGGCTCCGGCGTGAACAGCTGAGGCGGCAGGACAGGCTCCGAGATGTCCGGTGCAGGCGGGGGCGTGACGGGTGATTCCGGCATCGGATCCGGCATCGATTCCACGGTGGGGGTGGCCTCCCCCGCACGCATGTCTTGCAACTGCGCCACCAGCTCGGGCGCCACCGGAACAGGTTCACCCCGTTGGGCTCGCTCCACCATGCTGGTGAGGCGATCGACGCCCTGGTGGACGGTCTCCAGCATGGATGACTGTGCCTGGCGCTCCCCCTCGGAGATGGCGATCATCAGGCTTTCCAGGGCATGGCTCAGGTCGGCGATGGCAGTGATCCCCGCCATGCGCGCGCCGCCCTTGAGGGTGTGGAGTTGGCGCTGGAATGCGTTGATCAGTTCCTGATCATTCAGATCCTCGCTCCAGCGTTCCAGGGTGCTATCCACCTCGTTGAGGATGTCGCTGGCCTCCTCCAGGAAGATGTCCATGAGTTCATCGTCGGGCTCTTCGGCGCTTTTCGCTTCCGGGCTTTCGACGTCGGTGGCGTCTTCCTCCCGACTGCGGGCCTGGCGAGTCTCCTCCTGCCGTGCCAGTTCCTCGTCATGCAACGCCTGGAAACGGGTCTCCAGTGCCGCGCCGTCGGGCACCCACGCCCCCGCCGGCTGGAGCAGGGCCTCCAGCACGACACGGACATGGGTCAGCATCTGTTCCAGTTCATCCAGCGACGCCGCTGGCAGGCGCGGGTGCTCGCCCTCCCCCACGGCACGGAGATAGCGCTCGCAGGCACTGCAGACGCAGGAGACCTCGGGCACATCCGCCGCGCGGGCGCTGCCATTGAGGGTATGCACGGTGCGCTGCAGGGATTCCGTCACCTCCAGTCCGTCCGCATCCCGGCGCCCCTGGGCGATCAGTTCTTCCAGGGCATGGAGATGCTGCTCGGTCTCGGTGCGGTAGATATCGAATAACACAGGATCCAGACGAGGTTCCCTCTCCGCCCCGGTATCGGCATGGGCATCGGTATCGACGTCTGAGGCCAGGGTGAGCTCCGCCTCGGCCGGAGGCGTGGACTCAGCGGCCGGCAGGGGCGTTGACGCCCCCTCCTGAGCCGATGCCAATTGCCGCGCCCGGTCCATCAGGGCATGAACGTTGATGTCCGGATTCCCCTCGCCGCGGATCTGCCCCACCAACTGGGGCAGGGCCTCCAGCGAGGCCTCGGTGAGGTTCAGCACCGCCTCGTCCACGGGAATGACCTGGTCAATGATGCGGTTGAGCAGGTGTTCGTTGACCCAGGCGAATTCGCCCAGCAACTCCGCGCCCACCAGGCGACCACTGCCCTTGAGGGTGTGGTATGAGCGTCTCAGTGTGGCCAGGGCCTCTTCGTCCCGCGGATTGGCGTGCCAGCGGGGCAGCCAGGTCTGGATGCGCTCCAGTTCCTCGTCCGCCTCCTCCAGGAAGATCTCCAGGATGTCATCGTCGGGCTCACCGGAAAACACCGCCAGGGATTCGGTGCCGTAAACTTCCTCGCCAGTGGTGTCGGGCGTTGTTTCAGGCAATGGCGCAGCCTCGAACTCCCCGGATTCCAGCATCTCCAGGGGCTCCAGGGGTTCCAGTTGAAGGGTCTGATCCTCCACCTCGGGCAAGGCCTCTTTCGCGTCCTCCTCCGGGGTTGCGTCGGGCTCGGCAAGAAATGACGGCGGCCAGCCCTCTTCCTGCTCCTCAGGGAGACGACCCGGCGTGACCAGGGTACGATCTTCATCCCCCGCATCGCTCGGGAGGGTTTCAGGCTCGGCCTCCTCAGGCGGGGCATCCGGCCCTTCCAGGTCCGGGAGTTCCCGTTCTCCTCCGGCCAGCAGTGTCTCGTCAAGATCCCCCAGTTCTTCCGAGGCCTGTGGCAGCTCGGACAGATCCGGGAACAGGGCCTCTCCCGCCGGGTCCGTCATGCCCTCGATCCCCAGACGAGCCAGAGCAGAACGTCCCAGTTCGATCATGGCGTCGGGGTCGCCCAGACCCGAGTCCAGGTCCTCCAGATAACATTCCACTGCGGTGATGGCATCAGCCAGGGTGGACAAGGTCTCCTCCGTAGCCACCTGGCCATCCTGCATCCATGTATCGCGCAGGTAGTCCCGGATGCCTGCCAGCAAAGCCACACCATCATCCAGGCTGAGAATGGACAGGGCACCGGCAATGGCATCCAGATACCCGGGGACCTCGTCCAGGGCCCGCACATGGCTGGGATCCTGGGAAAAGGTGATGATGGCCTCCTTGGCTCGATTCATGTCGGCCAGGGCCTCTCGGATGAGGGCCCCCAGCACCGGACGGGAGTCCGTCGGCGACAGCCCCCCCAGCTTCGGCGGCAGACGTCCGGCCGTCGGCTCCGGTGCGGACCCGGTGTCACCCGCCACGGCAGAACCGATGGCCGCTTCCACATTGAGCATCTCGGCGGCCGCCTGCATGAGCACCTGCTCGTCCGCCTCGGTTTCGCCGCGGGCGATGGCAGCCAGAATCTCCGCTTCGCGCAGGGCAATCTCCCGGGGCTCGGTCATGCCCAGCATGGCCAGGGTATCGGCGATGCCATGCAGCTTGTCCACCAGAGGGTCCAGGTCCGCGCCACGGCGGCCCCCGCTGTGCATGAAGACGTCCAGGCTATCCTTGACGTCGGCCAGATCCTCTCGAATCACCTTGGCAACCGCACTCATCAGTTCCTGATTGGGGGCGCGCAGCCCTTCCAGGGCGGCTTCCAGATCCGCTTCGTCGGGCACCAGCTCACTGAGTCGGTAGGCCTGCTGGATTGTCCGTACCTGCTCACCTTCAGAGCGGGCCCGGGCCACGTAGTAAAGCAGGTTGCGAACCAGCTCCTCGGGAATCCGATCCGCCATGGCCTGCTCACCCTGGTCGACCAGGGCACGGATCTGACGATCCAGGGTGCCAAGCAGCTGCTTGACGGCCGCGCCAGGCTCCAGCCCCTCATCGGTCAGAGCCTCGGTGACGGCAGCGGCGATGGCAAACAACCGGCGCACTGAGGCCTCGTGGGCATTGCGGCGCAGCCCACTGATGACCCGGTCCATGCGGTGCAGGCCAGCCTTGACGTTCTGGCCCCGCAACACCGCCAGCAGCCCCCGCTGATAGTGGTGACGGTGGGTGCGCGCCCATTCGCGGACGTCCTCCTGGGGCTCGGCAGCCGATTGCACCGGCAGGGCATCGCCTTCCACCAGGAGAGGGAAGAACAGCACGTTCTCGCTGAGCAAACCGGCTTTGCGGATGGTGCGCAGGTCGTTAAGCAGCGGCAACAGGACAATGGGGATGTCGCGGTGGCCGGTCTGGATGTGCTCCAGGTAGTCGGGCAATTGCAGGATGGCCCGCATGAGCACCTCGAAGGCCTCATCACGGCTGGTGACCGTATCCTCCTCCAGGGCGGTGGTCAGGGCCTCCATCTCGCGAGCCAGCATGGCGGCGCCATACAGTTCCACCATCTGCAGGGTACCTTCCACCTGCCGCAGACAGGCGCGGGTTTCCTGCACCCGATCGGTCTGAGCGCTGTCCTCCAGATAAGCTTCCAGGGCGACGCGGGCCTCCACCAGCAGCGCATCCAGCTCCTTCTTCACCCAGTGCAGGGCGCTATATTCTCGGCTGTCTTCTCTCATGGCCCACCCAGCCTGTTCCCGATGGTGTTAGCGAACCGGCGATCGTCGTGCCCCGCAGGTCATTGCGCTGAAGGCTCAAGCGTCATCAGGGCTGACCCTCACCGGATTGGCCGGGCTTGTCTCCCTGGCGCTCCCCGGCGGGGTCGATGATCACCGTCTCCAACTGCTCGGATTCAGGCAGCTTGAAGCCGGAGACCGACTTGCGCAGTTCGGAGGCCAGGTTGGCCAGATTGCCGATGGAGACGGCCGTCTCGTTGGTGCCATCGGAGGTCTGCATGGTGATCTCCTGAATGACATTCATGGTGTTGGAGATGTTCTGCGCCACCTCGGATTGCTGGCGCGCCGCCTTGGAGATGTTGGCGATCAGGTCCGCCAGTTGGTGGGACACGCCCTCGATCTCGGCCAGGGCATCGCCGGCGTCGAAGGCCAGCTTGGCGCCGCCCACCACGTTGGAGGTGGACTGCTCCATGGAGATGACCGCCTCCTTGGTGTCTGCCTGGATGGTCTTGACCAGGGCCTCGATCTGCTTGCTGGCGTTGGACGAACGCTCGGCCAGACGCTGCACCTCGTCAGCCACCACCGCGAATCCGCGTCCGGCTTCACCGGCAGACGAGGCCTGGATGGCGGCATTCAGGGCGAGGATGTTGGTCTGGTCGGCAATATCGGTGATCAAACTGACGATATCGCCGATCTCCTGGGAGGATTCACCCAGGCGCTTGATCCGCTTGGAGGTCTCCTGGATCTGCTCGCGGATGGTGTCCATGCCGTCGATGGTCTTGCGCACGGTGAGCGCCCCCTTGGAGGCGATCTGCACCGACTTTTGCGCCACTTCGGCGGAGGACTCGGCGGAGCGGGAGACCTGTTCGATGGAGTCGGCCATATCGGTCACGCCGGAAGAGGCAGAGGCGATCTCCCGGGCCTGATGATTGGAGGCATCGGCCAGGCGCAAGGCGGTGGCCTGAGTCTTCACCGCGGCGGTGGAGACCTGCATGGCCGTCTGGTTGATGGTGGTCACCAGGCTGCGCAGGGCATCGATGGCGTAGTTCACCGAGTCGGCGATGGCGCCGGTGATGTCCTCGGTTACCGTGGCATGCACGGTCAGGTCGCCCTCGGCCAGGTTGGTCATCTCGTCCAGCAGGCGCAGGATGGCTCGCTGGTTGCGACGATTCTGCTCCGTGGTCACCGCCAGTCGGCGCTGGGCGTCCTGATAGAAAAGATAGGCCAGCAGGCCGATGGTCATCACCGTCAGGGTCGCCAGCAGGTAACCGGCAATCACCCACTTGCTCAGCCCGGCAGCATGGCGATCCACGGCCTCCTGAAAGCCGCCCACCGCAGCCAGCAATTCGACGGCCTGGGCACTCGACTGTTCGGCGGAGGTGGACACGCGGGCCAGGCTGGAAGACAGCCCCGCCAGAGCCTGAAGGTCGGGGCGCAAGCTGTCCAGATGGCCCTGAATCTGGCTCATCCGGTCTGTCATGGCCGGTGCCACATCATTTTCCGGCGATGCAAAGGCCTGCAGGCGATTGCTGTCCGCTTCCACCCGCCGCAGCCCCTGCTCCAGACGCTGGGCGCTGCCAGGAAGCCCCTCGCCAGCCTCGACGAGCAGCAGATCCCGCTCCATATCCCGGGTGCCCATGGCGATACGGGCAGCCAGGTAGACCCGGTCGGACTGCGCCCCGACCTCCGCCAGATCGCCGGCCAACACCTCCGCCGACTCGCGCAACTGGAACAGTGCCGAGGCGGCACGCCCGGCGCGCTCACTGGCATCGGCCAGGGTGGCACGGGCATCCAGCAGGCCATTCAGGGGAGGACGGAAACTGTCCCAGGCGCCACGCAGATCGCCCAGCGGCCCGGTCAGGGCTCCGGAGACCGGCGTGATGTCGGCATCACCATCCCGCAAACGGGTCAGCGAGGCATCCAGACGATCCCGGTGACGTCGCAATTCGACAAAGGCGGCATCCTCTCCCGCCGCGGCCATCGGGATCCGGGATTCCAGACGCTGAACCCACAATCGCTGGTCTGCCGCCACGGCTGCGTAGTCGCGGCTGTTGCCCACCTGCATGGTGTAGTACACGAAGGCGGACACAGTCAGCAGCATCAACAGCACCACAATGCCGGTGAGCACCGCCATGCCCCGGCTGATACCCATCTTCGCGGCCCCGTCACTTGAAGGCGATTTCATCGTGTCTCCCTCGACCCGCCATGGGCGTCTGCTGCCATGGCACCCTGTGTGTGATTCCGGCTTACGCCGAGATGTTCATGAATCGTTCGTCGTCCACCAGTTTCCATGGACTGAAAACCGCCAGGTGTTCATCACCTCGGCGGCAGGCCCCGGCCAGGTAGGGTTGCAGGCGCGAATCCACTTCGGGAGTCTGATCCAGTCGCTCTTCCCGCCAGTAGTGCTTCATGCCCAGTACGGTCTCCACCAGCAACCCGGCATACACGCCCTGATGATTCATCACCAGCAGGCGTTGCCGCCGCGGATCGAATTCCAGGTTTTCGCCGAACACGAACCCATGCAGATCCATCATGGGCAGCAGATTGCCGCGCATATTGGCCATGCCCAGGGCCCAGGGCCTGACCCCGGGGATGCGCGTAAACGAAGGCGGCGTGACAATCTCGGCCACCTGCTCCATGGGGGCCAGCAGCGACTCACCATGAAGGCGGAACAAGACGCCCTTCCAGGCCCCGCGCAGCTCATCCTGGATGGGCAACTGCCCACCCAGCGAACGGCCCTTGCGCTCAATGGATACCAGGTAGGCAAAGGGGTCCGAGGCCACCATGTGGGTCTGGTGGGACGCCATCAAGGCAGGATATCCTTCAGCCGTTCCAGCAGATCCTTCTCCTTCACGGGTTTGACGATGTAATCCCGCGCACCCTGACGCATGGCCCAGACCCGATCGGTTTCCTGGTCCTTGGTGGTGACCACGATGACGGGGATCTTGGCAGTTGCGGCGTCCTGACTCAGTTGCCGGGTGGCCTGAAAACCGTTGAGGCCCGGCATGACCACATCCATGAGGATGAGGTCCGGCAGGGTTTCCCGCGCCTTGGCCATGCCATCCTCACCACTGGAAGCAGTGCTCACCTCATAGCCATGCTTGCCCAGCATGGTTTTGATCACATGCAGTTCGGTGGGTGAATCATCGACCACCAGGATGCGGGTCATGACATGGTCTCCCTATGGATGCTCTGGGCCTCATGCGCCGGGGAGGCACCACGGGCCGGGTATGGGCGGCCCCACCCAGGGCCTGGCCTATTGTTTCCTGACATGCGACCTGATGGCACCCAGCAGATCGTCGCGGGTGAAGGGTTTGGTCAGGTACTGTTCCGAGCCAACGATACGCCCCCGGGCCTTGTCGAAGATGCTGTCCTTGCTGGACAGCATGATCACCGGTGTCTGCTTGAACAGTCGGTTGTGCTTGATGAGTGCGCAGGTCTGGTAGCCGTCCAGCCGCGGCATCATGATGTCCACGAAGATGATGTCCGGTTTATGCTCGGCAATCTTGGCCAGGGCCTCAAAGCCGTCGGTGGCGGTCACGACCTCGCAGCCGTGCTTTTTCAGCAGCGTCTCCGCCGTGCGGCGAATCGTCTTGCTGTCGTCGATGACCATCACCTTGAGTCCTGAGAGATCCTCCTGACCCTCGTTACCGCCTTCCTCGGTGTGTTCGCTCACGACGCCCCCGTGCATGCCGTTGTATCCAGACAGGCCCCTGAATCTACTCCATGGCCAGGGCCGTATCAAACAAAACTCCCGGCAGCGGCCAATGGCTTTGCCATTGCTGTCTTGTATGATGCACCCATTATCCTTTCAAGCGTGTGGGGTGGGCCGATGAACGGCACAGACATCCGATTGGGCGTAGTCATGGATCCCATTCAGGGCATCCAGGTGAAAAAAGACTCCACCCTGGCCATGCTACTGGCAGCCCAGTCACGGGGCTGGCACCTGCATTACATGGAACAGGGCGACCTGTGGCTGGAGGACGGCCGCGTGCTGACCCGCTCCCGCCCGCTCGCAGTGCAGGACGACCCGGCACGCTGGTACGATCTGGGTGAGGCCAGCCCCCACCCGCTGGCCGACCTGGACGTGATCCTCATGCGCAAGGATCCGCCCTTCGACATGGAGTACATCTACACCACCTATCTGCTGGAGCTGGCCATGGCCGAAGGCTGCCATGTGGTGAATCACCCCGCCAGCCTGCGGGATGCCAATGAAAAGCTGTTCACCGCATGGTTTCCCCAGTGCTGCCCCCCCACCCTGGTCAGCCGCGACCCGGGCCGCATCCGTGAATTCATGGCGCGGCAAGGGGATATCGTGGTCAAACCCCTGGATGGCATGGGGGGCGCTTCCGTGTTCCGGCTCACCCCGGGCGACAGCAATACGGGGGTCATCCTGGAGACCATCACCCAACGGGGCACCCGCACGGTGATGGCACAACGTTTCCTGCCCGAATACCGCCAGGGCGACAAGCGTATCCTGCTCATTGATGGCAAGCCCGTACCCTACGCCCTGGCCCGCATCCCGGCGAAGGGCGAGAACCGCGCCAACCTGGCCGTGGGAGGACGGGGCGAAGGCCTGGCACTCAACGACCGGGACGAGTGGATCTGCCAGCAGGTGGGCCCCAGGCTCAGGGAGAAGGGACTGACCTTTGTGGGACTGGACGTGATCGGCGATTACCTCACCGAGATCAATGTCACCAGTCCCACCTGCATCCGGGAACTGGACGCCCTGTTCGGGCTGGATATCGGGGATCAACTCATGGCTGCCATTGCCCGGAAGCTGGAGGTTGCGGCATGAGTCGGGGAATGCTTCGCAAGGTCACCTTGGCACTGGTCATCGCCGTGGCCACGGCCCTGATGGTCGGCTGCGAGCGCCCGGAGATTCACCGTGACCGCTTCATCGCCTTCGGCACCATCGTGGAGCTGAACATCTATACCGCAGACCGGGAACTGGCCCGCACGGCCGCCGAGACGGTACAGGCGGACCTGGACTACATGCATGGTGCCTGGCATGCCTGGGAGCCGGGTGCCATGGGGCGCACCAACCAACTCCTGGCCACGGGCATGGAATTCTCCGCCAACCCCTCGGTGTTGCCGCTGATCATCGAGGCCCAACGCCTCTCCGAGGCCACGGAAGGATTGTTCAACCCGGCCCTGGGGCAATTGTTTGCCCTATGGGGGTTCCAATCGGACGCCCCCCAGGGGCCACCACCGGCGGAAGAGGAGATCCAGGCGATCCTGGACCAGGACCCGACCATGGACGATGTGCACATCGACGGCATCCGCATGCGCAGTTCCAACACCGCCGTGCGCCTGGACCTGGGGGCCTACGCCAAGGGGTATGGCCTGCACCAGGCCATGGAACACCTCAAGGAGTTGGGCGTGGAGCATGCCATCCTCAATGCCGGAGGCGATCTGCGTGCCATTGGCCGTCCGGGCAACCGTCCCTGGCGTATCGGCGTGCGTTCGCCCGAGGCGCAGGGCGTCATCGCGGCCATCGAGACCCAGGGCGACGAAGCCGTCTTCACGTCCGGTGACTATGAACGCTTCTTCATGCATGAAGGCGAGCGCTATCACCACATCCTTGATCCCCGCACCGGCCACCCGGCACGGGGCACCCGATCGGTCACGGTGATCCACCAGGATGCCGCCAAGGCGGACGTCGCCAGCACTGCCCTGTTCATCGCCGGTGCCGACGACTGGCCCCGTATCGCCGCCCGCCTGGGCATCGAGAAGGTCATGCTCATTGATGATGCGGGCGTGGTGTACATGACGCCGGCCATGGAGAAGCGCGTGCGCTTCGAGTCCGAACCCAAGGAACAGATCATCACCCCGCTGCCCGATGACAGCCTGGAGACGGCCTCTGTCTCCCCACCGGCATGATCACCCGCGCCGATGCCCTGGTGATCCTGCTGGCCTGCGGCCTCGTGGCCGGCACCTATGCCTGGCTGTGGAGCCCGGGTGCCCCCGCCACGCAGGTACGGGTGATCTCTGGCAATGAGGAAGTGGCTCGGCTGCCCCTCGACGAGGCCCAACAACTGGAGATCACCGGGCCCGCCGGCATCACCGTGGTGGAGATTGCCGATGGCGCCGCACGCTGTGCTGCCTCCCCCGGCACCCAGGGCATCTGCCAGAGTGCCGGCTGGCTGAAGCGAGCCGGCGACATGGCGGTGAGCCTGCCCAACCGGGTGATCATCGAGGTGCTGGGCGATGAAGCCGAATTTGACAGCATGAACTACTGATCCCCGCCTTTGCCTGACGCCCGTGCAGATTGCCACCACCCGCGAAGACCATCGGATTGCCTGGCTGGCCGCCCTGGCCATTGCCGTGCACATTCTTGAGGCCGCCTTTCCCAGCCCCCTGCCAGGGGTCAAGCCCGGCCTGGCCAATGTGATCACCGTACTGGTGCTGGTGCTCTACGGCTGGCGCATGGCCGCCTGGGTCACCGGCCTGCGGGTGCTGGCCGGCAGCCTGGTGATCGGCACCTTTCTCAGCCCCACCTTCTGGCTCAGTGCTGCCGGGGCCCTGTGCAGCCTCACCGCCCTGGGCCTGGCCCATCGCCTGGCGGGTCGGACCCTGAGCCCCATGGGGCTGTGCGTGTTGGCGGCCCTGGCGCACATGCTGGGTCAGTTCCTGCTGGCCTGGTGGCTGTTCATCCCCCACGCCAGCTTGCTCAAGCTGCTGCCGGTGCTGCTCACCTTCTCACTGATTTTCGGCCTGGTGAGCGGTACAATGGCCGTCCTGATGCAACGACGGCTTTCGCCCCCAGCGTGAGCAGCTTACCCCCCTCCAGCACAGTGACAGCCGGCGATCGCCTGGGCCTGGGCATCTTCCTGGCACTGGCAATCCATGGCATCGTCATCTTCGGCCTGGGCTTCGACTTCGAACCGGCACACTCTCCGGCCCAACCTCCCATGATGGACGTGGTCCTGGTTCAGTCGCAGTCGCGGGAAGCGCCCGTGGATGCCCGCCACATCGCCCAGGTGGATCAGCAGGCCAGCGGCCGCGAGGCTGAAGAAGAGCGCCCCAGCAGCCCGGTCACCGCGCCGCTGCTCAGGCCCACCGATGGCCTGGCGCCGGAAGCGGTGCGCGCCGGGGCCCCGGAGTCCACACCCCGGGAAGCAGTGGAAGTGATCACCGCCGAGCAGAGCCAGCAACCCAGCGCACCGGATGCTCCCACCGAGGTCCCGGCCCCCAGCCGGGAGTTGACCACGGATGAACTGGTGGAACGCAGCCTGCAGATGGCGCGTTTGAGTTCGGAGATATCCGAACAGAACCGGCGTCATGGTCATCGCCCCCGCACCCACTACGTGGATGCCCTGAGCGCCAAGTCTGCGGTGGAAGCCAGTTATCTGGATGCCTGGGTGCGCAAGGTGGAGCGGGTGGGCAACCTCAACTACCCGGACGAGGCGCGGCGCCAGCGCCTGTCGGGCTCGCTGGTGCTCAGCGTGCTGGTGAACCGGGAGGGCGAGGTGGTCAGCATCGAGGTGGGCAACAGCTCCGGAGAGCGGGTACTGGATGACGCGGCCCGACGCATCGTGCAGCTCGCAGCCCCCTTTGCCCCCTTCCCCGCCGACATGCGCCGCTCCTACGATCAGATCATGATCACCCGTACCTGGGTGTTCCAGGGCAACCAGACCCTGCGCACCCGTTGAGCATGGAGCCATCGGCCTGCCCGTTCCATCTACGACGACCGGCATCAAGGGTGTACACTAACCCACGTATCCCAAGTGCGCCCTGAACCCATGCACAGTGCCAACTTCACAGACCAGTTCCTGATCGCCATGCCCTCGCTGGAGGATCCGAATTTCTTTCATTCGGTTGCCTATGTGTGCGAGCACAGCGAGGACGGCGCCATGGGCATCGTCATCAACCACCCCACGGATCTCACCCTGGAGTCGGTTCTGGAGCACATGGGCATCTCCATCGAGGTGAATGCCTCTCAGGTGCCTGTCTTCAATGGCGGTCCGGTGCAACCGGACCGGGGCTTCATCCTGCACCCTCCCGAACGACGCTGGACCTCCACCCTGCAGGTCAGTGACCAGATCTCGGTGACCACCTCCCGGGACATTCTGGAGGCCATGGCCCAGGGCAGTGGCCCCGAGTCCTATCTCATTGCCCTGGGCTACGCCGGCTGGGGACCAGGACAACTGGAGCAGGAGATTGGCGAAAACGCCTGGCTCACCTGCCCCTCCGACCCGGACATCCTCTTCCAGCAGCCTGCCGAGAAACGTTGGCAGGCTGCCGCGGGCCGTCTGGGCGTGGATCTGTCGCTGATGAGCGGCCAGGCGGGACATGCCTGAACCACGGTCGAAGCCGGCCAGGGCGGTGCCGGCCGCGCCGGGTACCGTGCTGGGACTGGACTATGGCGAGCGGCGCATCGGCGTGGCGGTGGGTAATGGCCTCACCGGTACCAGCGCCCCCCTGGAAACCCTGCCGGCCCGCAACGGCATCCCCGATTGGCCTCGCCTGGATACCCTGGTGAGCGAATGGCAGCCCCAACTGCTGGTGGTCGGCCTGCCGGAAACGGATGACGGCACCGAGCACCCGCTGGCCCGGCGCATCCAGGCATTCTCCGACCGGCTGCGCGCCCGGTATGGGCTCAAAGTACGTTCGGTGGATGAACAATTCACCTCCGCTGAGGCCGAATCCCATCTCAAGACCTGGCGCCGCGAGGGACGCCGCGGACGTATTCGTAAAGAGGACATCGACGCCGTGGCGGCGGCGGTGCTCCTGGAACACTGGCTTTTCCAAGAGACCTCCCATGACTGAACACGTCAAAAAGCTCCTGGACCGCATGGCCGACGACCTGCGTCAGCGCCTGCGGGACCGAGGCATCACCGATCCCGGCCTGGTGGGCATCCACAGCGGCGGCGTCTGGGTGGCCGAGCAGTTGCAGTCCCGCCTGCAACTGGAGGCCCCCCTGGGCCGACTGGACATCTCCTTCTACCGGGATGATTTCAGTCGCATTGGCATGCACCCTCAGGTCAAACCCTCCTCCATCCCGTTCACCGTGGAAGACCGGCACATCCTGCTGGTGGACGACGTGCTCTTCACCGGTCGCACCATCCGCGCCGCCATGAACGAAATCTTCGACTACGGCAGGCCGGCCTCGGTCACCCTGGCGGTGCTGGTGGAGCGGGATGGTCGAGAACTGCCCATCCAGGCACAGGTGGTGGGGGAACACCTGAAACTGAACCCGGACCAACAGGTGAAACTGCGTGGCCCCGAGCCGTTACACCTGGATATCGTACAACTGGAGGCATCATCATGACGGAGGCCCGACCCCATTCCCCGGCCACCTCGGGACCACTGCCCCCGTCACTGCAATTTGGTGACCAGGGGCGACTGCGTCATCTGCTCACCATCGAAGGGCTCTCCCGGCCACTGATTACCGAGATCCTGGATACGGCCGAGTCCTTTCTGGGCGTGAACGCCCAGACGGTGAAAAAGGTGCCCCTGCTGCGCGGCAAGACGGTCATGAACCTGTTCTTCGAGGCCAGCACCCGCACTCGCACCACCTTTGAGTTGGCTGCCAAGCGCCTGTCCGCCGACGTCCTCAACATCAACATCAGTACCTCGGCCACGGTCAAGGGCGAGAGCCTGCTGGACACCCTGCGCAACCTGGAAGCCATGCTGGTGGACATGTTCGTGGTACGTCACGCCGACAGCGGCGCTGCTCACTTCATCGCCCGGCATGTGGCCCCGCATGTGAGCGTGCTCAATGCCGGCGACGGTCGCCATGCCCACCCCACCCAGGCGCTGCTGGACATGTTCACCATCCGCCACCATAAGGGGGATTTCTCCGCGCTGCGGGTGGCCATCGTCGGTGACATCCTGCATTCCCGCGTGGCCCGCTCCCAGATCCATGCCCTCAACGTCCTGGGTGCCGGCGAGGTGCGGGTGATCGCGCCCCGCACCCTGCTGCCGGTTTCCGTGGAGGAGTTGGGTGTGCATGTCTTCCATGACATCCGCGCCGGCCTCAAGGATGTGGACGTGATCATCATGCTGCGCCTGCAACGCGAGCGCATGGACAGCGGTCTGCTGCCCTCCGAGCACGAGTTCTACCAGCTCTGGGGGCTGAACGAAGAACGCCTGGCCCTGGCCGCACCGGAGGCCATCGTCATGCACCCCGGTCCCGCCAACCGCGGCGTGGAGATCGACTCCCGGGTGGCCGATGGACCCCAGTCCGTCATCCTCAAGCAGGTGACTTACGGTATCGCCGTGCGCATGGCTGTCATGTCCATGATCATGGGAGGCAGCGTCAATCAGGGGGCGTCGCAATGAAGCTGTTGATCGAACAGGGCCGGGTCATTGATCCACATCAGGGCCTGGATGACGTTGTGGATCTGTTCATCGAGAAAGAACGGATCGTCGCACTGGGCGTCGCACCGGAAGGCTTCACCCCCGACCGGCGCATCGACGCCCGGGGCCGCTGGGTGCTACCCGGGCTCGTGGACCTGGCGGCGCGCCTGCGCGAGCCGGGTTTCGAGAACAAGGCCACCATCGCCTCCGAGACCCGGGCCGCCGCCAGCGCCGGCATCACGACCCTCATCTGCCCCCCGGACACCGATCCACCGGTGGACTCGCCGGCCCAGATCGAGTTGATCCATCGCCGCGCCAAACAGGCCTGCGGCGTGCGTGTGCACCCCCTGGGGGCCCTCACGGAGGGATTGCAGGGGGTGCAACTGGCAGAGATGGCTGCGCTGAAGCGGGCCGGCGCCCTGGGTGCCAGTCAGGGCCTCAAACCCCTCGACAGCCATGTCCTGCTGCGCCGGGCCCTGGAATACGCCGCCAGCCACGAGATCACCGTGTTCCTGCATCCCATCGACCGGTCCCTGGCCGCCGGTGGCTGCGCCCACGAAGGCTCCGTGGCCACCCGGCTGGGGCTCACGGGCATTCCCGAAGCGGCGGAAACAGCCAGCCTGGGCGTTATCCTGGCGCTGGTAGCCCAGACAGGCGCCCGCATTCATCTCTGTCGATTGTCCACGGCGCGGGGCGCGGCCCTGGTGGCTCGGGCACGGCAGGATGGTCTCCCGGTCAGCGCCGATGTGTGCGCCCATCAGTTATTCCTCACCGAAATGGATGTGGCGGACTTCAACAGCGTCTGCCACGTGGTGCCGCCACTACGCACGGCGCGTGATCGGGAGGGTCTGCGCCAGGCACTGGCCGATGGCACCATCTCCGCCATCTGCTCGGACCATCAGCCCCACGAGGCGGATGCCAAGCTGGCGCCCTTCCCGGCCACTCAGGCAGGCATGTCCACCCTGGAGACCCTGCTGCCACTGACCCTGAGGCTGGCCGAGGAAGGCGTGCTGCCGCTGATGGAGGCCATCCGGCGGGTGACCACCACCCCCGCCAGTATCATGGGTCTGCCCACCGGTACCCTGGCCCCGGATGCACGGGCCGACATCACCCTGGTGGATCCAGCCAGGGTGTATAGCCCCAGCGCCGACAACTGGCTCAGCGCCGGTCGCAACAGCCCGTTCTTCGGCTGGGAATTCCAGGGCCGGGTCACCCATACCCTGGCCGCCGGCCGTGTCATCTTCGAGTCCCGAACGTAAGCAACGAGTCGCCCCATGAACCACACACATCGCGGGACCATCTTCGTCGAGGATGCGCCCATCCTGTCTCACACAGCCCACGCCGGAGATCAGCACATCCTGCGGGTGAAGGCGCCCCAGTGTGCCGCACACGCACGCCCCGGCAGCTTTGCCCATCTGCAGTGCGACCCGCTACTGCCCATGCGCCGGCCCCTGTCCATCATGCGCGCACACCCTGGCGAAGGCTGGGTGGAGTTTCTCTACAAGTCAGTGGGTGAAGGCACGCGACTGCTGGCGCGGCGACAGGCGGGGGAGAAGATCAACATGATGGGCCCCATCGGCACACCGTTCCAGATGCCCCACGGCGACCGGCCTCGGGCCCTGCTGCTGGGGGGGGGCGTGGGCATCCCCCCCATGGTCTTCCTGGCCGATGCCATGCGTCGTGACCCGGTGAGCGAGCCGTTCGTCATCATGGGTTCGGAAGTGCCCTTCCCCTTCAAGCCGCAGCCCTCGCGCATCATGATTCCCGGCATCCCGGAGGGCGTGATCGCCGCCATGCCGTTGCTGGAGGACTGGGGCGTGGCCTCACGACTCACCAGCCAGGCCGGTTTCTCCGGATGTCACGAAGGATTTGTGACCGACCTGGCCCGCCTGTGGCTGGACGCTCTACCGCCCCAGGAACGGCGCAAGGTGCAGGTCTATGCCTGCGGCCCCCATCCCATGCTGGAGGCCTGCGCCGCCCTGGCCCGGGACTATCACCTGCCTTGCCAGGTGTCGCTGGAGGAATACATGGCCTGTGCCGTGGGCGGCTGCGCCGGCTGCGTGGTCAAGGTGCACACGGACCAGGGCCCCGCCATGAAGCGGGTCTGCGTGGATGGCCCGGTGTTCCCGGCGGAGCGGGTGTTTCCGGCCACCTGAGCCAGGCGGTGCCCCGGATCGACAGGGCACCGCGCCTTCCCAAGGCCGTTTATTCCTTTGGTTGCCCCGATTCCACACCCGTCTCCGACAGGGGCTTGAGTTCATCATCAAACCCCTTGCGGCCATCCGTGACCCCTCGTGAGCCAGCCATGCTGTCGGCGCTGGGCAGGTTCAGATCCTCGTCCTTCTTCTTCAGGCTGCGCACGCCGCCCCCGAAATGGATGCGCCACTCCAGGTCGCCTCGGGAGTCCGCCTTGGAGAGCGCCTCGGGCAAGTTGACCAGATCCGCCTTGTACAACTCAAACAGGGACTGATCGAAGGTCTGCATGCCCATGGATGAACCCTTCTCCATGACATCCTTGATGCCGTTGATCTCGCCCTTGCGGATGAGTTCGGCAATATAGGGGGTGTTCACCAGCACCTCCACGGCAGGCAGGCGGTTGCCGTCCTTGCCCACCACCAAGCGCTGGGAAACGATGCCCCGCAGGTTAAGCGAGAGGTCCATGAGGATTTGCTGCTTGGCCTCGGGGGGAAAGAAATTGATGATCCGGTCCAGGGCCTGATTGGCGTTCACCGCATGCAGCGTGGTCAAGGCCAGGTGACCGGTGTCGGCATAGGCAATGGCCGCCTTCATGGTGTTCAGATCCCGCACCTCGCCGATCATGATCATGTCCGGTGCCTCACGCATGGCCTCGCGAAGGGCATTGTCATAGGAAAGGGTGTCCAGTCCCACTTCCCGCTGCCCGATGATGGCCTTCTTGTGCATGAAGCTGTATTCGATGGGATCCTCAATGGTCAGAATATGGCCAGCCCGGTTGCTGTTGCGGTAGTCGATCATGGAGGCCAGGGTGGTGGACTTGCCGCACCCGGTGGAGCCCACCACCAGCACCAGTCCGTTGTCGTGCATGACCAGATCCTTGAGCACGGGCGGGAGACGTAACTGCTCCAGGCTGGGGATCTCGCTCTTGATGTAGCGGATCACCATGGAGACCTCACCCCGCTGCACGTAGACGTTCACCCGAAAGCGCCCCAACTGGTCCACCGAGATGCCCAGGTTCATCTCCTTTTCGCGCTCGAAGATCTCGATCTGGCGATCGTCCATCAGGTCATAAGCCAGTTCCTTTGCTGCTCCAGGGGGGAGATGCTGCCGGCTCATGGGCCGCACCTCCCCCTCAATCTTCACACAGGCCGGTGCACCGGTGGTGAAGAACAGGTCGGAGGCGTTCTTCTGGGCCATGAGTTTGAGGTAGGGTTGAAGCAGCATATCCGGGATCCAGTATTCAGCAAGCGGCGACGTCAAATGCAGCGAGGGGTCATTTCAGCACCCCCGACTCCTCCGGGGTCTCCTCCATTTTCAGATCCTGCGCGTCATCCAGAAGCCCCTGGCTCTTGGCCCGCTTGCTGTCCAGCTTGATACGCAGGCGCAGGTCATTCAGGGAATCGGCATTGCGCAGGGCGTCCTCATAGGTGATATGGCCGGACTCAAATAGCTGGAACAAGGCCTGATCGAAAGTCTGCATGCCCGCCTCATTGGACTTGGCCATGAGTTCCTTCATCTGGTGGATCTCGCCCTTGAAGATGAGGTCGGACATCAAAGGGGTGTTGATCATGACCTCCACCGCCGGCACCCGCCCCTTGCCATCCGATTTGGGGATCAGTCGCTGCGAGATCACCGATTTGAGGTTCAGGGACAGGTCCATGAGCAACTGCTGGCGCCGCTCTTCCGGGAAGAAGTTGATGATGCGGTCCAGAGCCTGGTTGGTGCTGTTGGCGTGCAGGGTGCTCAGACACAGGTGCCCGGTCTCTGCGAAGGCGATGGCATAGTCCATGGTTTCGCGGTCGCGGATCTCGCCGATGAGAATCACGTCCGGGGCCTGGCGCAGGGTGTTCTTCAGGGCGATCTCGTAGTTTTCCGTATCCACCCCCACCTCGCGCTGGGTGACCAGGCAGTTCACATGGGAATGCACGAATTCGATCGGATCCTCGATAGTGACGATATGCCCGTAGCTGTTCTGGTTGCGGTAACCCACCATGGCCGCCAGGGAGGTGGACTTGCCCGAGCCCGTGCCGCCCACAAAGATCACCAGCCCACGGTTGGTCATGGAGACATCCTTGAGTTGCAGCGGCAGGCCGAGATCCTCCAGCGCGGGGATGTCGGCGGTGATCACCCGCAGCACCATGCCGGCACTGCCCCGCTGGGTGAAGGCGTTCACCCGAAAGCGAGAGATCCCCGGCAGGCTGATGGCAAAGTTGCACTCCTGATAACGCTCGAACTCGGAAGCCTGCCGATCGTTCATGATGGAGCGCACCAGCACCTGGGTGTGGGCGGGTGAGAGGGGCTGGTTGGTCACGGGCGTCATCTTGCCATCGATCTTCATGGACGGCGGCGCGCCCACGGTGATGAACAGATCCGACCCCTGTTTGCTCAGCAGGGTTCTGAGCAGGTCGTGCATGAAGCGTATTGCCTTGTCCCGATCCATGAAGCGTGCCTCGGTCTGGAAAACATCCCGCCGGCCCGGTGCCGGCCACCGTACCCTGAGTCTATACGGGAAGCGCGGCGCGGTATAGAACGGCAAGCCACCGCAGCCATGTCATATCGGCAGATACTCTGATGGCTGATTGTATTCAATTTTTCGGCCCCGAAAGGCCTTGAACAATGCCTGGTGGCGTTCAAGCCCATATTCATCGTCCCGGGATTCGTATTTGCGCACCCAGTCGATCAGATTCTGCAGGTTGGCATCCTGCGCCTCGGGTGACTCAAACTTCTCCGCTTCCCACAACCGAGCCCGGCAATGGGCAGCACAGGTTTCCACACCGGGATTCAGGAATATCAACGTGTCCGCATGTTGCAGCAAGGGTTCAAGGATATCGGCGTCTGCCCTGACAGGTCTCCGCACCAGCCACCCCGAATACCAGAAAGCCGTAAGCCTTCATCAGCACGAACACCCTGACGTGTGCCTTCCCTGCCTACTTGTAAAACACCGCCAACCAGACCGTGATTTCATCGGGATCGGTCCAGTCCACCTTGTGCCTGGTATGCGCTGGAATATTGACATAATCGCCGGCTGACAATGGGCATGTTGAACCATCCTCAAATGTCAACGATGCCCTGCCCTGAACGACCAGCACCCATTCGTTCTCATCCTGATCGTACCAACCCACGTCAGGTGATGCATGACCCTTGGAAACAATACGCTCGATCCTGACGCCCGGGCTACGAACGATCTCTTCGAAAACCTCGGACCCGAGGTCGTCTGGCACCGCGTCAAGTATATTTTCTGGCATGATCTTGTCATAAACCCGCGAAGGGAAATGGCTCACTGACCTCGAATCTGTCCAGCGTGTTACCCGTATAGATCTCGTGATTTTCGACAGACAGCCTCCTGACCGGTTGCTCCTCACCAAAATCGGCCATCTCGAATCCACTCAGAACGTGCTGGGCGTGAGCGCGGTCTCGAAATAGTACATCAGGTTCTTGTGGTCAGATACGGATCTCCATCGCGTTGAAGAGATATTCGGCTCATCTTCAGATGAAATACCCAAAGGGACCGACGTATTTCTGATCACACCAAAGACACTGGCTACAGCCCCTCTCGGGTCCCTGGTCCTTGGGATCATATCCATATAGAACGACGCCCTCACAAAACGACCGGCGTTACGATTGGTTCCCGGCAGAATAGTCAGACCACCGGGGACGCAGAACTGCACGTCACTTCATTGTCAGCCATCAACTCGGCCTGCCGAATCACCAATTGGGTGGTGGCCTCCTGCGCGTCCGGCGGGTAACCATATTTGGCCAATGATCGCCGCACGGTGCGGCGCATATCGGCGCGCACGGTATCGCGCTGGGTCCAGTCCAGCGTGGCTTTGGCCTTGATTCGATCGACCAACTCATGAGCGATCTGGCGCAAGGTGTCATCCGCGATGAACTCGCGGGCCGATTCGTTGCTGGCAAGGGCGTCATAAAAAGCGAGCTCATCTTCCGACAGGCCCGTTTCCACTCCGCGATGCACGGCGTCGCGGATGGTCCGGGCTAACCCAATCAGCGCCTCAATGACTTGGGCGGTGGTAATGGCGCGATTGGTGTAACGCATCAGCGTTGCCTCGAGCGATTCCCGGAAGCCCTGAGACTGCACGATGTTCACACGTTCTCGGCTACGAATCTGATCGTTCAGCAACTTTCGTAGCGTTTCCAGCGCCAGGTTCTTTTGCGGCATGCCGGCCAACTGACCGAGAAACTCTTCGGAGAGGACGCCCACCTCTTGCCCGCCGAGCCCAGCCGCTTGGAACAGGTCGATCACGCCATCCGAGGCAATGGCGCCCGAGAGAACCTGCCGCACCGCCGCGCGGTTATCCGGGGCGGGTGGCGGACCATCGTCCGCCAGTCGCTTGCGGATCGCGGCCCGCACGGACTGGAAATAGGCCAGCTCGTCGCGGATGGCTTCAGTTTCCGGGCGCGGTACGGCCAGCGCAAAGGCTTTGGAGAGTCCCGCCACCATGCTCATGAACCGGCGCTTGCCATCCTCCTGCTCAAAAACGTAATCGGCCCCGACGGTAACGGCGTGGATCTGGGCCGACGCATCCCCTCCACTAAAGCTGCTGTAGTCCAGGCCGTTGAAGAAATCCTTGAGCGCCTCGAACTGGCGCTCCATCAAGGGCACCGCTTCGTTCTGAATGTCTTCCACCGGGCTGCCTTCGCCACCCGCCTGGGTGTAGGTCTGCACGGCATCGCGCAGTTGATCGGCAATACCCAGAAAATCCACCACCACACCGCCCGGCTTGTCGCCGAACACCCGATTCACGCGGGCGATGGCCTGCATCAGGTTGTGGCCGGCCAGCGGCTTGTCCAGATACAGGGTGTGCATGGGCGGGCAATCAAAACCAGTCAACCACATGTCGCAAACGATCACCAGGCGCAGCTCGTCGTCCGGGTCCTTGTAACGACGGGCGAGCGCCTCCCGCCGCGCCTTCGTGCGCGCATGTTGCGTCACCCGGTCACCCTCTGCGGCCGACCCGGTCATGATCACCTTGATAAAGCCAGCGTCGTCAGCATCCGCATGCCACTCGGGGCGCAGCACAATGATCTCGTCATACAAGTCCATACAGATCTGGCGACTCATGCATACCGCCATACCCTTGCCCTCGATCGCCTCGCGGCGCTGCTCGAAGTGCTCCACAATTTGCTGGGCCACCAGGGTCAAACGCGCGTTCGCACCGGCCAACGCTTCAAGCTCCACGCGGACGTAATCATTGACCGGCTGACCATTCTGGTCGGCCTGGGCGGCCTGCTCTTTCAGTTCATCTTCCGCCTCGCGTATCCCCTGTTCGTCCGGCACCAGTTTGACCAGCCGCATTTCGTAGAAAATCGGCACAGTAGCATCATCCGCGATGGCCTGGCGCATGTCGTAGACGTCGGCGTAATCCCCGAACACAGCCTGTGTATTACGGTCGTCCCGCTCCAGAGGCGTGCCAGTGAAACCGACGTAGGTGGCATTGGGAATGGCATCGCGCATCCAGCGCGCGCCGCCGTCGAGAAAGCCGTACTGGCTGCGGTGAGCCTCGTCCGCCAGAACCACGATATTGGCCCGTTCGCTCACCGGTGCACCGCGCTCCTCGAACTTCTGGATCGTGGTGAACACCACCCCGCCCGAGGCGCGATGGAGCCGTGCGGTCAGGTCTTCCCGGCTTTCAGCCTGCTCCGGGTCCTGGCGCAATAGGGCACGACCGGCCGCGAAGGTGCCGAAGAGTTGGCCATCCAGGTCGTTTCGGTCGGTGACGAGCACAATGGTTGGATTGGCCAGCTGCTCATCGCCGATCAACGCCCCGGCCAACATCAGCATGGTGAGGCTCTTGCCCGAGCCCTGGGTATGCCAGATCACGCCCCCGCGTCCTTCGCCCTGGCCGATAGGCGCCTTCAGGGCCTTCTTGACCGAAGCCCGCGCCCGCAATACGGCGCGAAACTGATGGTAGGCGGCCACCTTTTTGATGATCGTCCCACTGCGCTCGTCTTCCTCGAAGGCAATGGCATGGCGCACATAATCCTCCCAGCAGCCCGACTCGAACAGCCCCCGAATCAACGCCTCCAGGGTCGGCTCCCCCGGCGCCCGGGCATCGTTCAGTGCGCGCCAGAGCGCGAAACGATCGGAACCGGCGGTGAGCGACCCGACCCGAGTCCGATCGCCGTCACTGACGGCCAGTAGCACGTTATAGGCAAACAGCAGGGGAATTTTGTCCTTGTAGTCCTGTAACTGCCGGTAGGCCGTCCATAGATCCGCCTGCTCATTCGCGGGGTCCTTCAATTCGATCACGACCAGCGGCAGGCCGTTGAGGAACACGACGAGATCCGGCCGCCGCGTGACGTTACCGCATTGCACGGTGAACTGATGCGCTATCAGCCGGTCGTTCGCGTCAGGGTGGGCAAAATCCACCAGCCAGGCCTTGTCACCACGCGACTCGCCATCCGGGGTGCGGTACTCCACATCGATGCCATCGATTAGCAGGTGATGAAACCACCAGTTATTCTGTGCCAGCGTGGGTTCTGGCGGTCTCATCACGGCCCGCACCGCTTGGTCGACGGCCTCATCCGGCAGATTGGGATTGATCTTGCCCAGGGCCCAACGAAGACGCGACTCCAAGATCACCTGTTCATGACTGGCGCGCAGATCCCTATCGACCCCGGGCGAGATGTCGACGCCTCGAGCGGTGTCGAAACCCAGAGCCTCGAACCAGCCGAGAGCGGCCTGCTCAACCTGTTGTTCTGAAAAGGCTTTCTTCATCGTTCGCGCCTTGAACTGCAGCTTTTTCCGGCCGCGAGCAATAACGGCATTACTTGACAATTGGTCCTGCGGGCCACACCATCAAACTGTTCTCTGCCAGTGGCAGCAGAACCTACAAAGGCCTCCGCTGAGCCAGCCTGGCAAATCAGCGGTTTTTTATTTCCATTTCGGCCCCCTCCTGATCATCTCCACCGTGGATGGCCTCCCCGGCACAGAGGGCGTGTCTGCCAAAAAAGCAGTCACGAATTCAGCCTGGCCGCTCCTTCGCTTGAATGCGATAACGACCACATAATCCTCCAGCACCACGGCCACTCTACGGCTGCCGTCGTAGCATTTTCGTTTTTTATCCCAGCCTTGGTAGCACTCACTGTGCGGATCCTGCAATGCGGCCTTGATCCAATCCAGCCTTCTCGCCCTCGGCGATGAAAACGCATCCTTGTTGCCGTCTCGGCGGGATGACTCGAAGCAGCAGTGGTCAAAGTCCCGCTGGCGAAACCGCACTTCGATGCCATCAAATGCCCGGATCGGGCCGCGACAATAGGTCGCCTCGAAGTGAGCGCGATATTCCGCTTCGCTGGCCAGTTCGAGCAACGGGGGATAGGGCAAAAGTCACCAGCCCCCGGCCAGATTGATGCGGAACACGTTAAACTTCTGTTCACCTTTGCATGTCGGTGCAATTCGGCGCCCGATAAGGGCCTCGTAGTGTTCCAGCGTCTGAGCTTTGGCGCTATCTTCGCGTAGCCGATTATTGAGGCGGTATGCGGCCATGCCACTCAGCACATCAGCTAACTGGATGAGCACCGACTCCTCAGAACGGACTGCCTGAACTCCGTGCACCTCCGAGGAAAGATTGGAATAGTCCAGACACCGGCGCAGCACGTGCAAACGGTCGCGCCTCCGATTGCTCTTGAAGTCCACAAAGACACTGTATTCGTTGAAATCCAGTATCCAGTGGTGCAGCAACTGATAATAGAATTTATAGAACCCCAGCTCTTGATCGTCTTCGTGGTAGAGCTTTAGATCGACCTGACTATGATCCACGGCAATACAACGAAAACGCAGTTGATCGCCCTTGCCCTGAAACCACTCTACCAGTTGCTGATAGAAGGCGACTCTTGACGGAGACACCTTCTGCCACTTGAACTCCCCCCCAATCCGATACCGTTCGCGCAACTGATGAATCTCAGCTTTGAAGGATTCACGCTTTGATGTGGGAAGCCAGAGCCCGCCAATGACCATGAACTGACTCTGAGGGTTTTGGGAGCCCAGCAAGTCAGGCCGGCTTTCATCGCAATATACGTCAAACTTCACGCCTAATCCCCACCGTTTTCCGCCTGTTCCTGCTTAAACTGCACCAGTGCCGCTCGGTAGGCCTGAAAATCCGTGCGGTAGAGCGCCTCGCTGGCGATCAACGGGATGTCCAACACCTGGAACGGGCCGTGCTCATTATCGACGGCTTCATTGAAATCCGCATGCTCTTCATAGACGAAGCGCGCTAGCGGTTCGCGTCGGGCCGATTCGAGATGGGTGCGGAAAAGCAGGCCCACCACTGCGTCGGTGGAGCGCGTCAGAATCTCAGCATAGCGGCTATCCAACAAGGGCGCGTAGGCATCGGCACCGCGGGCCGCCGAACCGTGGGCATTGCGGATCTCCACCACGCCGCTGATGATCTGGTTCAGCCTCTTTCCAGGGATCACTGCCACGATATGAATCATTCCGGACGCAATCCGGTATATCAAACGATAGTTGTAGACAAATCGCTCTCGGATGTTGTCATCACGGATCTCCGGGACAGTGCGGCCCATATAAGGAAATTCACCGATACCCCTGGAAACCGACAACATCTCGGAAACCACGGCCCGAGCGTAGAACTCGGAATCCCTGGCTATAAACTTGGCAATGGCTTCAAGGTCCTCGGTCGCTTCAGGTGACCACCTTACATCGAAGTCCATTTACTGAAGTTCCTCTCCGCATCTTTCTGGCTGATCGTACCCTCCTTCTCAGCCCGCTCTATGCCTCTGCGGATTTTTTCAACCACGTAAAGGTGATACTGAACATCTTCAAGCGAACAATCGTCAGGAAGCTTGTTGAGAATAGCCTTCACTTCATCCTTTGCTGTGTTCATGAAGTATCACCCCGGATTTTCGCGTATATAACCGATAGGCATGGAAGACATGCCGCGTATGAGGCCCTTGGTCGGCAACCGCTGCAAGAACCCGTGTCAGCTCATCTGGCAGGCTGTGGACTTCCAAGGGGACGGCGGCAAACATCGGGCCTGACACATTCAGAGGTTATCCGGATTCGCCGCCTTGCGTCTGGCCTCTTCCTTACTCACCAGGCCTCGCTGGAGCATTTCCTTAAGGCCCTGGTCGAGGGTCTGCATGCCGACGCCCTGGCTGGTCTGGATGGCGGAGTACATCTGCGCGATCTTGTTTTCCCGGATGAGGTTGCGCACGGCAGGAGTTCCCAGCATGATCTCGTGGGCGGCGCAGCGGCCGCCGCCGATCTTTTTCATCAGGGTCTGGGAGATGACCGCACGCAGGGATTCGGAGAGCATGGCGCGCACCATGTCCTTCTCGGCTGCGGGGAAGACATCGACGATGCGGTCGATGGTCTTGGCGGCGGAACTGGTATGCAGGGTGCCAAAGACCAAGTGACCCGTTTCGGCAGCGGTGAGGGCCAGACGGATGGTTTCCAGGTCACGCATCTCCCCCACCAGGATGGTGTCGGGATCTTCCCGCAAGGCGGAGCGCAGGGCCTCGTTGAAACCCAGGGTGTCGCGGTGCACCTCGCGCTGGTTGACCAGGCATTTCTTGGATTCGTGCACAAACTCAATGGGATCCTCCACCGTGAGGATGTGCCCGTACTCGGTCTCGTTCTTGTGATTCACCATGGCCGCCAGGGTGGTGGACTTGCCCGAGCCGGTGGGGCCCGTCACCAGCACGATGCCGCGGGGATATTCGGAAATCTTCTCGAAGATCTTGGGGCAACCCAGTTCCTCGAGGGTGAGAATCTTGCTGGGGATGGTGCGGAAGACCGAGCCGGCGCCACGGTTGTGGTTGAAGGCATTCACGCGGAAGCGCGCCAGGCCGGGGATCTCGAAGGAGAAGTCGGTTTCCAGGAACTCCTCGAAGTCCTTGCGCTGCTTGTCGTTCATGATGTCGTACACCATGGAATGGACCTGCTTGTGGTCCATCGCGGGTACGTTGATGCGCCTGACGTCCCCGTCCACCCGGATCATGGGGGGCAGTCCCGAGGAGAGATGCAGGTCGGAAGCGCCATTCTTCACGGCAAACGCGAGCAATTGGGTGATGTCCATCCAGCCCCCTTTAATGTCCTGTCCTCACCTGAGCACGGATGTAACGTCTGCCAACAGGTGACTCTGATCAGTGCCGAATATAGCATAGGCCCATGACCCAGCTATGCGATCGAATCCAGGCGGTACAGGACCGCCTACAGGCGGCAGCTCAGCGCTTTGGCCGCCCCGCTGAAGACGTCCAACTCCTGGCCGTGAGCAAGACGCGCCCCGCGGAAATCGTGGCCCAGGCCATGGACTGCGGGCTCCGGGAGTTCGGCGAGAACTACGCCTCGGAGTTGGAGGAAAAGTCCCGAACACTGATGGACCGGCAGCCTGCCTGGCATTTCATCGGCCCCATTCAGAGTAACAAGACGCGCCTCATCGCCGATACGGCCCGCTGGGCGCACTCGGTGGATCGGGAACGCATTGCCCGCCGACTGAGCGAGCAGCGCCCCGTTGGCGCCGTGCCGCTGAATGTGTGCCTGCAGGTGAACATCAGTCAGGAGGACACCAAATCCGGTGTCAACCTGGAAGCCCTCCCGGCTCTGGCCGAAGCCGTGGCCCCCCTGCCCGGCCTGACACTGCGCGGCCTGATGGCCATCCCTGCCCCCAGCGAGGACTTTGACGAGCAGCGACGCGCCTTTGCCCGCTTGCGGGAAGCCCAGGAAGACCTGATCCGGCGCGGCTTTGATCTGGATACCCTCTCCATGGGCATGACCGACGACCTGGAGGCCGCCGTGGCCGAAGGCGCCACCATTGTCCGCGTAGGCACAGCCATCTTCGGTGCCAGAGGATAGGTGGCAGAGCATACGAATCCACCCGGCGTTCGGGTTACCATAACGCCCCTACAGACATAGCCATGGCGGGCCATCCCATGAATGAGACGATCGCCTTTATCGGCGCCGGCAATATGGCGCGCAGCCTCATCGGCGGACTCATCGCCGATGGCTGGAACGAGGACGCCCTCTGGGCGGCCGACCCGGACCCGCATCAGCGAGATGCGGTGAGCCAGCGCTGGACCGGTGTACACGCAACCGATGACAATGCCGCAGCCATCGCCCATGCCCAGGTACTGGTACTGGCGGTAAAACCCCAGGTGCTCGGCGAGGTGTGCCGGTCGCTGGCCGCACAGGTACAGGAACGACACCCCCTGGTGGTGTCCATCGCCGCTGGCGTGCGCGGTGCGGATATCGAGCGCTGGCTTGGGGGTCATCTGCCAGTGGTACGCTGCATGCCCAACACGCCGGCGCTGGTGGGTAGTGGGGCCACGGGCCTGGCCGCCAACCCTCATGTGAGTGATGAACAGCGCGACCTGGCGGAATCCATTCTGAGGGCGGTGGGGCTGGCCGTCTGGCTGGACGATGAGGCCCAGTTGGATGCGGTGACGGCCCTGTCGGGCAGCGGACCGGCCTATGGCTTCCTGTTCATCGAGGCCCTGGAAGATGCCGCCGTGGAACTGGGCCTGCCCCGGGAAACGGCTCGACTGCTGGCCTTGCAGACCGTCTTTGGCGCCGCCAAGCTGGCCCTGGAGTCTGATGAGGATGCAGCCACCCTGCGCACCCGGGTGACCTCCAGGGGAGGGACCACCGAGCAGGCGCTGGCGCAGCTGGAGTCCGGAGGGCTGCGCGAACTGATGCTGCGCGCCCTCACCGCTGCCCGCGACCGTTCCCATGCACTGGCCGACCAACTGGGTCGGGACTGAGGTTTATCCATGACGCACGCGTTTCAAAACGTCGCTGACTTTCTGATCTCCACGCTGTTCAGCCTGTATATCCTGGCGGTAATGCTCCGCACCCTGCTGGCCATGTCCCGGGCGGACTTCTACAACCCGGTGTCGCAGTTCCTGGTGACCATCACCAATCCGCCGCTGCGGGTACTGCGCCGGGTGATCCCTCCCATGGGTCGAATCGACACGGCGGCCTTCGTACTGGTGCTGGTGCTCAAGATGCTGGAGATCTGGCTGATCACCCTGCTGCACGGGGTGGGCATCCCCCTCTTCACCCTGTTCATGGTGAGCGTGCTGGCGCTGATCCGCCTGGTGATCTGGATCTATATCATCAGCATCATCATCCAGGCAGTGATGAGCTGGTTCCAGGCTGGCGGCGCCATGGGGCGCAATCCAGTGGCCGATCTGGTGTTCAGTCTGAACCGCCCCATCTTGGCCCCCATCCGCAACATCATGCCTCAGACCGGCATGGTGGATCTGTCACCACTGGTGGCCATCATCATACTGAACGTGCTGCTGATCTTCGTGGGCTCTATCTGAGTAGGGCACTGGATACCAGCATGCTTCTCTCGGGAGGGGCTCTCCGCCCCTCCCGAAGGGAAAGGCGGAGAGGAATGGACCTTGGGCATGGATGCATCCATTACCCTCGGGGGACATAGGCGGTGCACCACCCGCCCTCTGATACCAGATGATTGGGGAAGACCGCACACGGACCCCACTCCTGGGCCTCCGGATCGGTGTACAGCAGGCAGTTCCCGCACTGCTGACCCTCTTCGTGATCGGCATGATCCACCTGCGTGGCATCATGCCGGTAGTTCAGGGCCTGGGCATCGGCGGAATCTTCCTCCAGGTGCGGTAACGCGTCATCCTCTGCCGAGACCGTGGACACCAGCCCCGCCATCGGAGCTGCCATCACTCCAGAGGCGGCAAGCTTCAGAAAGTTGCGACGCTTCAGATCAGCCTGTTTCATCTTCATCTTTCTCCTATCGAACGGAATGGCATCGCCCATCGGCGCTTCAGGGCAACTGACGGCACCCGCCGCGTCCACGGCCGCGACGATGGCCGCGCCCCATGCCAGGGCCTGTCATTTCAATGTGCTGGGCTTCTTCGGCGGGCATGGCCACTCTTGAGCCCCCGGCCACGGCGTCCTGGCTGCGGCCCATGCCGCGACCTCGACCCAATCCCTGACCACGGCCCATCATGACCTGCCCCATGCCGGACATCTTTCTTGCTCTGTTTCGCATTGCAGAATTCTCCTCTGCGGTGTGTTCAGGTCCATTATGAACATATGTGCATAATATGCAAACCCCACGAGCACCCCCATGCATCATCACCCCACGGGGATCACACGGAATAAGGAGTCGAACAATGAGCGATCAATGGTGGCAATGGCAGGACAATACCCTGGTGCTGCATCTCAAACTGCAGCCCAAGGCCTCGCGGGATAAACTGGGTGAGCCGCTGGGCGATCGGCTGAAGGTGTATGTCACCGCCCCGCCGGTCGAGGGGGCGGCCAACGAGCGCCTCATTAAGCTTCTGGCCCGGCACTGCGGCGTGTCCAAATCCAGTGTGAGCCTGGTGAGAGGAGAAACCGCTCGGGAGAAAACCGTGGCCATCCATGCCCCAAGACGGCTGTTGGCAACACTTCAGCTTTGCGCCAAGGAATAATGGATTGGTCACACCAGGGGCCAGCTCGCCTCCAGGTCGGGATCAGGCCCAGGACACGAACAGCATGTACACCCCATAAGCGGCCACCGCACCGCCGGCAATGCCGCGCACCCAGGGCTTGCGCACGAAGCGGGCCAGGCGGGCGGCAAACACCCCCATGAGCAAGAGGTTGGGCAAGGTCCCCAGGCCAAAAGCCAGCATCAGTGCCCCTCCTTGCAGGGCGCCCCCAGCAGTGAGCGACCAGATGAGCACGCTGTAGACCAGGCCGCAGGGCAGCCATCCCCAGACCAGCCCCAGCACCAGCGCCTGGCCGGGTGAGCGCACCGGCATCATGCGCCTTCCCAGGGGTTCCAGGCGCCGCCACACCACACCACCTGCCCGCTCCAGCCGGGTGAGCCCGTACCACCACCCGGCCAGGTACAGCCCCAGGGCAATCATGAACAGACCAGCCAGGATCTGCAGCACCTGCTGGGCATGGTGCATGTCGGTCAGATGGGCGGCAAAGCCACCCACGCCCCCGGTCAGCACACCGGCCAGGGTGTAGGTGATGATGCGGCCACTGTTATACGCCAGGAGGAAGGGCGCCAGCCGGGGGCTTTCCTCACTCTGGGCGCCCTTCACGCCCAGGGTCAGCGCACCGACGATGCCGCCGCACATGCCCACGCAATGCACGCCGCCAAGCAGGCCGACGACAAAGGCGGCGAGGAGGGTTCCGGGTTCCAGTGACATGTGACTCCTTGGGTGGTCGATCAGAGTTGAGTCGTGCACGCCGCAGGGCCGTTCGCGAACGGCCCGTACGCACGCGCGAACGCTGTGCGCACGGTGTACGCCGCGTTACGCGATCAGGGCATGAGTTCCCGAAAATCGCGGATGGCAGCGAACTCGCCGGTGTCCACTTCGTCGCGGCGGGTATCGGGCCGGCGCACGGCACGCAGATGGGCAATCCCGAAACGCTCGGCGGCGCGCAGCACATCCAGGTTATCGTCCACGAACAGAGTGCGGGCGGGATCGAAGGGCTCCTTGGCGTGGAACTGCTCCCAGAAACGCTGATCCTCCTTGGGACGTCCGTATTCATGGGCACTGATCACCCGGTGGAAATGCCCCTCCAGGGCGGTCAATGTGAGCTTCATCTCCAGCCCGCCGCGATGGGCATTGGTCACCAGCACCAGCCGGCGGCCCTGGCGGCGCACGGCGGCCAGAAAGGCCGGCACGTGTTCATGCACCGCCACCAGGTGGGCCACTTCCTGCTTGAGGGCAACGATATCCATCTGCAACTCCTGCTGCCAGTAATCCAGACAGTACCAACTGAGGGTACCCCGAACCGCGGCATAACGCTTCATCATGCCCTCGCGGGCCGCCTGCGGCGCCATGCCGTGACGTTCCGCGTAGCGGCGGGGCAGATACTCCAGCCAGAAATGGTTATCGAAGTTGAGATCAAGCAGGGTACCGTCCATGTCCAGTAACACGGTATCCACGTCGGTCCACGGCAGGCTTGGGGCTGTTGGCTTCACGGTGCGGGGGTCCTCGAGAAACTCAAAAACGTGAAATCCGGGCCTTGAGACTTGGGCCGGCAAGCATGAGACTACCCTATCGACCCATCACAGGGCACCCAGACACCATGCCGCAAAAACCCCAGATACTCAGCCGCCGCACCGTGGCCCGCAGCCGACTCTTCCAGGTGGAGGAGCTGGAACTGCTGTTTGCCAACGGCGTCCGCACCCGCTTTGAACGCCTGGTGAGTTCGGGCCGGGGCGCGGTGCTGATCGTGCCCATGCTGGATGACGACACGGTGCTGCTGATCCGTGAATATGCTGCCGGCACACAGCGCTATGAACTGGGCCTGCCCAAGGGGCTGGTGGAACACGGCGAGGAACTCCTGGAAGCGGCCAACCGCGAGATCATGGAAGAGGTAGGCTACGGCGCGCATCAACTGGATTACCTGACCGCCATGACCGTGGCCCCGGGGTATCTGAGCCACAGCACCCATGTCATCCTGGCCCGTGACCTCTACCCGGAGCGTCGTCCCGGTGACGAACCTGAGGACATCCAGGTGGTACCCTGGAAGCTCAGCCAACTGGACCAACTCATCGCCCTGGACGACTGCACCGAAGCGCGCTCCATCGCCGCCCTCTACATGGCCCGCGACCAACTCTCGAGAATCTCATGACACTGGACGAACGCTCACTGGACCTCCTGCTCAATAACGCCTGCCGCATTGCCCGCGAGGCTGGCGCGGCCATCATGGCCATTTACGGTGAAGGCTTCGATGTCACGGAAAAGGCCGACCGCACACCACTCACGGAGGCAGACATGGCGGCACACCGGCATATCGTCCAGGGCCTTGGCGAGTTGACGCCGGCAATTCCCATCCTTTCGGAGGAGTCGAACCAGATCCCCTTCAGCGAACGCAGACAGTGGTCCAGCTACTGGCTGGTGGATCCGCTGGATGGCACCCGGGAGTTCATCAAGCGCAATGGTGAGTTCACCGTGAACATCGCCCTGATCCAGGACCACGAACCCGTGCTAGGGGTGGTCTTTTGTCCGGCCCTGGATCTGCTCTACAGCGCCGCCCGAGGCCTGGGGGCCCATCGTCGCCAGCCATCAACGGCTGCGGCCGAACCCATCCAGGTGAGCCGCGTGCAGCGCATCCCCGTGATCGCCGGCAGTCGATCCCACGGCACCGAGCGCTTACAGGCTCTTCTGGAACGCGTGGGTGAGCACGAACTCATCAGCATGGGCAGTTCGCTCAAGTTCTGCCTGGTGGCCGATGGCAGGGCCGACTTCTACCCTCGCCTGGGCCCCACCTGCGAGTGGGACACGGCAGCAGCGCACTGTATTGTCCGCGAGGCGGGCGGGCAGGTCACGGATGTCCAGTTCGAGCCGCTGCGCTACAACACCAAGGATTCGCTGCTCAATCCCGAATTCCTGGTGATCGGCGACACGGACCGCGACTGGAGCCGGTACCTGGAAGGTCTTTGAGGCCTGTTTACACCCTTCAGATGCGGCGGGTCAGGCCCGCCTGCTGCATGAGCTGGGCGGAGATCTCCTCAATGGAGCGCTGGGTGATGTTGAAGAACGGGATCCGCTCACGCTTGAAAAGCCGCTCCACGGCGCGAATCTCCATCAGGCATTGCTCCATGCTGGCATAGCCACTGTCGGGGCGCCGCTCCTTGCGGATCTGATGCAGCCGCTCCGGATCCACGGTGAGGCCAAACAGCTTGTGGCGGTAGGGCTCCAGCACTGCCGGCAGGCTGCCACGCTCGAAATCGTCATCCGCCAGCGGATAGTTGGCGGCTCGCACCCCGTAGGTGAGTGCCAGGTACATGCAGGTGGGCGTCTTGCCGGCCCGGGACACGCCCATGACCACCACGTCGGCCATGGGGTAGTCGCGAGTGGTCGCACCATCATCATTCTGGATCGCGTAATGCAGGGCATCAATGCGCTCTGAATAGGTACGCACATTCCCCATGCCGTGAGATCGCCCGGCCACGCGCTGGGCAGTCACACTCAGTTCCTTCTCCATGGCGCCGGTAAAGGTCTCAAAAAAGTCAAAGACCACGCCGTCGCACTTGGCCAGGTGGGTTCTGAGTTGGGAGTCGATGAGGGTGGAGAACACCAGAGGCTTGACCCCATCGGACTGGGCCGCCCGATTGATGCGTTGCACGGCCCATTCCACCTTGTCGTCGGTGTTCACGAAGGGCAGGCTCATTTGCTGGAAGGAGACCTGCTCAAACTGGGTGAGCAGGGTGTGTCCGAGGGTCTCGGCAGTGATGCCGGTGCCGTCGGAGACGAAAAAGACGGAGCGGATCATGGCCATTCTCCTCGCGTGCAGCCAGTGTTCAAAAAAGAGCCCCTTCCTCCGTGGGGTGAGGGGCGGTGGGGCACCATGCCCGCCACTCCCCTCGTCCCCAACCCTTCTCCCCCGAGGGGAGAAGGGAGTTGATATAGCTCCTCTCCCCGCTGGGAGAGAAGGGGGAGTTGATATGGCCCCTCTCCCCGTCGGGGAGAGGGGTTGGGGTGAGGGGGCGGGTGCGCCCCCACGGCCTCAGGCGTCCTTGCGGCCCTTCTCGTCGCCGGCCAGGCGCAGCCAGGTCTCCACCACCGTATCCGGGTTCAGGGAGATGGACTCGATACCTTCCTGCATCAGCCATTCCGCCAGGTCCGGATAGTCGGACGGGCCCTGACCGCAGATGCCCACGTACTTGCCAGCCTTGCGAGCACCCTGAATGGCCATGGACAGCAGGGCCTTCACCGCCGGGTCGCGCTCGTCAAAGGTGGCAGCCACCAGACCGGAATCCCGGTCCAGCCCCAGGGTGAGCTGGGTCAGGTCGTTGGAACCGATGGAGAAACCATCGAAATACTCCAGGAACTGCTCGGCCAGCACCGCGTTGGAGGGGATCTCGCACATCATGTAGATCTTCAGGCCGTTCTCGCCACGCTTGAGGCCCAGTTCCGCCAACAGATTGATGACGCCCTCGGCCTCGCCCAGGGTGCGCACGAAGGGCACCATGATGACCACGTTGGTCAGACCCATCTCGTCACGCACCTTGCGCACGGCGCGGCATTCCAGTTCGAAGCAGTCGCGGAAGTTTTCCGACAGGTACCGGGAGGTACCCCGGTAGCCGATCATCGGGTTCTCTTCATCGGGCTCATACTGCTCACCGGCCAGCAGGTTGGCATATTCGTTGGACTTGAAGTCCGACAGGCGCACGATCACCGGCTGCGGGTTGAAGGCGGCACCCAGGGTGGCGATCCCCTCCACCAGTTTTTCCACGTAGAAGGTCACCGGATCATCATAGCCGGCGATGCGACGGGAGATCTCTTCCTTCAGGTCACCGGACAGGGAGTCGAAATTCAGCAACGCCTTGGGATGCACCCCGATCATGCTGTTGATGATGAATTCCAGGCGAGCCAGCCCTACCCCGGCATTGGGAATGTTGCGGAAATGGAAGGCTCGGCCCGGGTTGCCCACGTTCATCATGACCTTGCAGGGCACTTCGGGCATGGAATCGGTGCGGGTCTGAGTGACCTCGAAATCCAGAATCCCCTTGTAAATACGCCCCTCGTCGCCCTCGGCGCAGGACACGGTGGCTTCCTGGCCATCCTTGATGCGTGAGGAGGCGTCACCACAGCCCACCACAGCCGGGATGCCCAGTTCGCGGGCGATGATGGCCGCGTGACAGGTACGCCCGCCCCGGTCGGTGACGATGGCGGCGGCCCGCTTCATGACCGGCTCCCAGTCCGGATCGGTCATGTCGGTGACCAGCACGTCGCCAGCCTCCACCTTGTGCATGTCGTTGAGGTCCATCACCACGCGCACCTTGCCAGCACCAATGCGCTGGCCAATGGCGCGGCCGCGAGCCATGACTTCGCTGCGCGGCGAACGGATGCGGAAGCGTTCGATCACCTGGCCGTCCTGGCGGCTCTCCACCGTCTCCGGACGGGCCTGGACGATATACAGCTCACCGTCCACGCCATCCAGGGCCCATTCGATGTCCATGGGTCGACCATAGTGCTTCTCGATGATCACGGCCTGGCGGGCCAGTTCCTCGAGTTGCTTGTCGTTGATGCAGAAGCGGTTGCGGTCGGCGTCCTCCACGGGGATGGTCTGGGTGCTCTGGCCATCGTTGCCGAAGGTCATCTGGATGGCCTTGCTGCCCAGGTGGCGGCGCAGCACGGCGGGGCGCCCGGCCTCCAGGGAAGGCTTGTAGAGATGAAATTCGTCCGGGTTGACCGACCCCTGCACCACGGTTTCACCCAGGCCCCAGGAGGCGGTCACGAAGACCACATCGCGGAAACCGGATTCGGTATCCAGGGTGAACATGACGCCGGAGGCACCAATGTCGGAACGCACCATGCGCTGCACGCCGGCGGACAGAGCCACCTCGGAGTGATCGAACCCCCGATGCACGCGATAGGAGATGGCGCGGTCGTTGTACAGAGACGCAAACACTTCGTGGATGTGGTGCAGTACGCTGTCCAGGCCCTGGATGTTCAGGAAGGTTTCCTGCTGGCCCGCAAAGGAGGCATCCGGAAGGTCCTCGGCGGTAGCGGAAGAGCGCACGGCCACGGTGAATTCGTCGCCGGCCGCCTCTTCCATCATCCGGTTCCAGGCTTCGGTGATGGCTTCGTTCAGGGCCGGGGGGAAAGGGGTTTCCACCACCCATTGGCGAATCCTGGCACCGGCCTCGCGCAGGGCGTTGATGTCATCCACGTCCAGCTTGCTCAGCTCATTATTGATGCGGTCCGCCAGGCCTTCGTGACGCAGAAATTCACGGAAGGCGTAGGAGGTGGTGGCAAAGCCGCCAGGCACACGCACGCCAGCTTCGGACAGGCCGCGAATCATTTCCCCCAGGGATGCATTCTTCCCTCCCACATCGGGAACGTCGTTCATGCCCAGATCTTGGAACCAGATCACATACTTATCCATGGTCCTGCCCTTTGCCTCTTACGTTGGAATGTGATTGTAGCCGGGACCGTAGCTTGAAGACGAGTATTCAGCCAAGCTATTGCCCCATGAATCAGTCTTGTGTTTGTTAATAGTAACATTGATGGGGAGAAGATCATGGGCTCGGTGCCCAACCTCTACTACAAACAGAACCGTCTCAAGCAGTTGCGAGCCTTCTGCCGGGCCGCCCGGCTGGGCAGCATCTCCATGGCGGCCGAATCCTTGTTCCTCAGCCAGCCAGCCGTATCGCTGCAGATCCAGGCACTGGAGCGGGAATTCGGCACCACCTTTTTCGAACGCCGCGGCCCGCACATCAAGCTGACGCCCGAAGGCGAAGCGCTCTACAAGCTGGCCGACCCTCTGGTGGAGGGCGTGGACAAGCTGCACGAGACCTTTGCCGCCCGATTCGGACACCTGGAATCGGGGGAATTGAACGTGGCGGCCGGGGAATCCACCATCCTCTATGTGCTCCCCGAGCCGCTGCGGCGTTTTGCCGAGGTACATCCCCATATCCGTATCAAACTGCATAACGTGACCGGTCGCGACGGGTTGGCCATGCTGCACCGGGACGAAGTGGATTTCGCAGTGGGCTCCATGCTCGAGGTGCCCGATGGCATCACCTATCAGCCCATCGTGGATTATCACCCCAAGCTCATTACCCCGATCGACCACCCCCTGACGCGCAAGACCGATCCGGTTCGGCTGGAGGATATCAGCCCCTTCGGCCTGATCCTGCCGCCACGGCATCTGTCCACCTGGCGCATGGTGGACCTGGTGTTCCGTCAGCATCATGTGGACTATCACGTATCCCTGGAGGCGGGGGGCTGGGAGGTCATCAAAAAGTACGTGGAACTGGGGCTTGGCATCTCCATCGTGACGGATGTCTGCCTCACCGGCGAGGAGTCGCTGGCGGCCATCCCCCTGGATCACCATTTCCCCGCCCGCAGCTATGGCGTGGTACAACGCCTGGGCCGACACCTCTCCCCGCAGGCCAAACGGTTTATCCACTTCATGGAACAGGCCTATACCGCCGAGCACGTCGAACACCCCGAACCGGAGGCCTGAAAATGGGGCCTTCGTCAACGTTCCGGGCCGGGCCGCGCGCTTAAAATTGTGAACCATTACCGAAAAAACAACCGGAGACCCAAATGAAATGGCTGGTGATGACCGCCCTGGCCGGGGCCCTGCTGGCGCCCATGGCTGGCGCCGATGATGACAAGGACGCACCGGATTCCGAGGCACCCGAGCCGATGCGCATCCTGGGGTATGTGGAAGATGTCACCCTGATGCCGGAGGGGGTGGTGCTGAAGGCAAGGATGGATACCGGCGCCACCACCAGTTCACTGAATGCGCTGAACAAGGAGACCTTCGAGCGTGACGGCAAGGAATGGATCGCTTTTGACATCATCGACCCGAACGACGAGGACAACAGGATCCGGCTGGAAAGGGAGATCACCCGCCATGTGCGCATCATTCGTCACAGCGGCGACCATCAGCGCCGCCCTGTGGTCGAGGTGGGCCTGTGCATGGGGGACGTCTACCGCAAGGAGGAGGTCAGTCTGATTGACCGAACAGCCCTGAGCTATCAACTGCTGGTGGGCCGCAACCACATGGCAGGCGCGATCCTGCTGGACTCCAGGGACAAGTTCCTGCAGGCCCCGGACTGCAATCTCGACTGATCCGGGCCCGTGCCCCAAGGACACCGCATGAAGCGATTTCACCTGCCCCTGCTGATCGTGGCACTGGTTGCCACGAGCCTCACGATCTTCTATCACAAAGCCTTCAACCTGGGGTTTCCGCTCACACCCGCCCAGACCACCAATAACTGGATCGTGGAGGCGCGGGTCGGCTTCGAACCCAATGGAGGCGCGGTCACGGCGCGGGTATTCATCCCCTATGAACCCAAGGGGCTGGCCATCCTGGACGAGAACTTCATCTCGCGGGGGTATGGCCTGACCACCAGCCTCTCGGGCGAGAACCGCGAGGCCGTGTGGACCACCCGTCAACCCAGCGGTCGACAGGTGCTGTATTACCGCACCACGGTGTATCAACTGGAAAGGGATCGACGCGAGCCCCCCTACCCCGGGCCGGTCAGCCCACCGGAGCTGGAAGAACCCTACGCCTCGGCAGCCGAGGAGGTGGTCACCCGGGTGCGCGCCCGATCAGCCGATATCACCAGCTTTGCCACGGTGCTGGTGCGCGACATGAACCAGATTCCGGACGAAAACATCAGTCTGTTCGTCTCCAGTTCGGACAGTGACCGTACCAAGGTCAGGACGGCCATTGACCTGCTGGCCGGAGCCCGCATCCCGGCACGCATGGCCCATGGCATTCCCCTCACGGAGCGGGGCCGGGATCTGCAACCCCAAACCTGGCTTGAAGTGCACAACACCCGCGAGTGGGTGCCCATCAATATCCATGACGGCAGCGTGGGCTACCCGGAAAACTTCATGGTGTGGTGGTATGGGGATGTGGATCCTGTTCGACTCAACCGGGCGCGCAACCCGCAGATCAGTTTCGCGGTGACCCAAAACTACATGGACGCCGTCGGCGTGGCCCAGCAGCGTGCCGAGATACTGGATTCCCGGCTGATGGATTTTTCCCTGCTCAACCTGCCGGTACAGACCCAGAACATGTATCGGGTTCTGTTGCTGGTCCCCCTGGGGGCAATGATCATTGTGCTCTTGCGCAATGTCGTCGGCGTCCAGACCTTTGGCACGTTCATGCCCGTACTGATCGCCCTCTCCTTCCGGGAAACGGAGCTTCTGGGCGGCATCATCCTCTTCACGCTGATCGTCTCCCTGGGGCTGGCGATCCGTTTCTACCTGGACCGACTCAAGCTTTTATTGGTGCCCCGACTGGCCTCGGTGGTGATCGTGGTCATCATGCTGATGCTCACCCTGAGCATCCTCAGTCACAACCTGGGCATCGAATACGGCCTGTCCGTCGCCCTGTTCCCCATGGTGATCCTGGCCATGACCATCGAGCGCATGTCCATCCTCTGGGAAGAACACGGGCCAGCAGATGCCATCCGCCAGGGCATTGGCAGCCTCGCCGTGGCGGCCGCTGCCTACCTGTTGATGATCAACCCTTATATTGATCACCTGTTCTTCGTCTTCCCGGAAATGCTGCTGATCGCCCTGGCGGTCACACTCCTGCTGGGTCGTTACACAGGCTACCGCCTGAGTGAACTGGTGCGTTTCCGGGCCTTCAAAAGGGCGTCGTCCTCATGACGTGGTTCGTCTCCCCCCGTGAGCTTCGGCGCCGTGGCGTGGTGGGCATGAACCAGCGCAATGCCGGCCTGATCTCCGAGCTGAATCCGCGCAGCCGCTACCCCCTGGTGGATGACAAGCTGCGTACCAAGCAATTGGCCCTGGAGGCGGGCATCGCTGTGCCCGAACTCTACGGAGTGATCGAAACCAATCACGACATCCGGCACCTGCCACGCATCGTCGCGCGCAGCGATGACTTCGTGATCAAACCCGCCCACGGAGCCGGGGGCAACGGCATTCTGGTGATCACGGGGCGGATGCGGGACAGCTTCCGCAAATCCAGTGGCCGCATGGTGGATCTGGAGGGGGTAGGCCACCATGTGTCCAATGTGCTCAGTGGCATGCACAGCCTGGGGGGACAGCCGGACACAGCCATGGTGGAATATCGGGTGAAATTCGACCCCCTGTTCGAAAAGGTCAGCTTTCAGGGCGTGCCGGATATCCGCACCGTGGTCTACAAGGGTTACCCCATCATGGCCATGGTGCGCCTGCCCACCCGGGATTCCGACGGCAAGGCCAATCTGCATCAGGGCGCGGTGGGTGTGGGTATCAACATGGCGACTGGGCGCACCGGGCAGGGGGTGTGGCATAACCGCATCGTCGACCTCCACCCGGACACCGGCGCCCCCATCAAGAACCTGCAGATCCCCGACTGGGATACCTTGCTGGAACTGGCGGCACAATGCTTTGAACTCACCGGCCTGGGCTACCTGGGCGTGGACGTGGTGCTGGACCGGGAGCGCGGGCCCCTGATGCTGGAACTTAATGCCCGTCCCGGTCTGGCCGTGCAACTGGCCAATGGTGCCGGTCTGGGTGAGCGGGTGCGCGTGATCGATGCACTTCAGCGAGAGAGGCACACCCCCCAGAGCCGCGCCACTCTGGCCCAGGAACACTTCTCTCAGGCCATACAACCCGCGGCATGAGCACCATGACGATCGAAGTCCTGGCGGGCGTACTCCTGGGTAGCGCTGCGGGCGGCGTCGCCCGCTTTCAGGTAGGGGCCTGGGTCACTCAGTTCGCCGGCACCTCGTTCCCGTGGGGCACAGGGGTGGTCAATGTCAGTGGTGCCCTCGCCGCCGGCGTGCTCATTGCCCTGTGGCCCGCTGAAGATCCGTCCTCACCGGGGCTGCAGGCCCTGCTGATGGCGGGTTTTCTAGGGGGGTACACCACGGTGTCCTCATTTGCCCTGCAGACCCTCAACCTGGCTCGACAGGGCCATCAGCTCAAGGCCACGGGCAACCTCCTGGCCTCGGGTCTCCTGTGCCTGGGGGCAGTCTGGTTGGGATACCAATCGACCACGCTTTGGTTGGGCCACCCGTGAGACTGCGTCTGGCCATCGCCGCCGGCACCGCCCTGGGGGGGCTCACCCGTTATCTGACAGGTATCATGGTGGTCGGCGGCCTGGGCCTGGTGCATCCCATCGCCACCTTGGGTGTCAACCTGCTGGGCTGCCTGCTGATCGGTGCCTTTGCCACCCTCACCGGGCCGGGCGGACGCCTCAGGGTGGGCCCCGTCACCCACCAGGCGGTGGTCACGGGATTCCTTGGGGGATTCACCAGCTTTTCCATGCTCAGCGTGGAAACCCTGGATTGGGCCCACTCGAACGGGTTAACCTCCGCGACAATCGCCATGGGTCTGCACCTGATCGCAGCCCTGGCGGCGGCCTGGCTGGGCCATGGCCTGGCCGCCCGTTACAACGCCTCTCGCCCGCGCAACCCTTGAAGCCGTCCTGAAAACTCAGCAGTCAGGCGAAATGAACTTCCCCTGGCAGGCTTGTACCTCAGTGCTAAACTCAAGTATGTTGAGTTCCGGCTCCCCAGGATTTTCCGGACAGGCGGTCGAATCCACTTGACGAGTGCAGCTATGACCCCGAGCAATGTCATGAACATCAAGAATCTCAAACAGGCCTGCCAGGCCTGCAGTCTGGGTGATCTATGCCTACCGCTTGGGGTCCCCCTGGAGGATCTGGAACTGCTGGAAGGCATCATCAGCCGCAAGCGACCGGTACATCGCGGCGACACGCTCTATCAGGCGGGAGACTCTCTGGGCTGCCTGTATGCCGTGCGCTGTGGATCGGTAAAGACCTTTGTGCTCACCGATGACGGCGAGGAACAGATCACTGGCTTCCATCTGCCGGGGGAGTTATTGGGGCTGGATGCCATCGGCGAGGGGGTACACCCCTGCACGGCCATCTCCCTGGAAACCTCCAGTGTCTGCGAGATCCCCTTTGAGGGCCTGGAGGCCCTGGCGGCACGCACGCCGGGCCTGCAGCATCAACTGCTCAGGATCATGAGCCGCGAGCTGCAAAGCGATGAACAGCTTATGACCCTGCTGGGCAAGCGCGCCTCGGATGCCCGCCTGGCCGCTTTCCTGCTCAACCTCTCCGACCGCTTCGGGCGCCGGGGTTTTTCCCGGCACGAATTCAACCTGACCATGTCCCGCAATGATATCGGCAATTATCTGGGGCTGGCGGTGGAAACGGTCAGCCGGATGTTCAGCCGCTTTCAAACCCAGGACCTGATCACCGTGCGGCGCAAGCTGATCACCCTCCACGACATCGAAGGCCTGCGGCGCGTGGCAGGACTGCACGGCCAGCAACCATGTACCACGGAATGCGAGCACCGTTCCGAGGCTTCCGCGAGCGGCTGAGGGTCTTCTCTTCCGTTTACCGGTCCAGATGGGAAGCCAGCACGCGCCAGTCGATGGTACCGAAGGCCACCTGGTATTCCAGCAACATCTGCCCCCGGACATGGCCGTCCTCGAGCGTGGCCAGCACCCATTGGTCATTGAGGACATGACTTTCATCCGGCACGAAGAACAGGGTTCCGCCCAGCACGGGCTCATGATCGATGAGTTCCGGTCGCTGGACCAGATCATTGAGCAGATCCTCCCGAGGTTGATTCAGTCCCTGACGCCGCAGACGACGCGTCTGCGCCTTGGTGAGCCCGACGGCAGCGGGCTGCTCCACCTGCCCCGCCATGAACGCATTCAGGCGCATCTGCAGCGCCAGGGTTTCCTGATGGGCCTGCTGCAGATCCCGTTCAAGACCCATCCCCCGATGGATGTAGATCATCGCGGTGATCAGCAGGAACAGCATGAAACCGAACCACACCAGGCGTTCGGCATGGGGCAGAAAGCGGGACTTTTCCGACATGGCAGTTCCTCGGGACGTGAAAGTGGATCAATGGGCCATGCATCCGGCATCCACAAGAGGGTGGGTGCCCGTTACATGGCTTCATCTGTACACGCCTGCTCCTTCCCTGTCGAGACCGCTGCGCCCCCACTTCCGTCAAGGTTCAATCTTGAGTCCTTCGGCTGGTTGTTGTAACCTTCGCGGGCTGTCGGAGAGGTAGGCGCGAGATCATCGTCCCAGCCACCTGCCCGGGCACGCCGGAGTAGCTCAGTTGGTAGAGCAGGGCATTCGTAATGCCAAGGTCGGGGGTTCGACTCCTCTCTCCGGCACCAATGCAAAGGGCGGCCCTTGGGGCCGCCCTTTTTCGTATCCGGTGATGTGTGCCCCGGGCACAGGATCGGTTCAGTTGAGCTCCAATGCCCCGGTGAGCTCCGAGACATGGCTCATGCCATGGCGCTGCAGATAGTCGTTGATGCCCTGGTTGATCTTGCCGCACAGCAGCGGATCGTAGAACAGCCCTGTACCCACCCCCACCGCCGTGGCACCGGCCAGCAGAAACTGGATGGCATCATCGGCACTGGCCACCCCACCCTGACCGATGATGGGTATGCCGTGAGGACGAGCCACCTGGTAGACCTGATGCACCCGCAGCAGGGCCACCGGCTTCACCGCCGGGCCAGACAACCCCCCCTGGTTATTGCCAATCACCGTGCGGCGACGCTCGGTGTCGATGGCCATGCCCATCAGGGTATTGATAGCGGAAAGCCCATTGGTACCCGCCTCGATGCAGCGCCGGGCATTCCCGGCGATGTCTGTCTGATTGGGCGACAGCTTGGTGATCAGGGGCTTTTGCGTCACCTTGCGACAGGCCTCCACCACCCGGGCCGACATATCCGGATCATTGCCAAACGCCACCCCGCCCTCCTTCACATTGGGGCAGGAAATGTTGATCTCGATGGCATCCACCGGGGAGTCGTCAAACCGCTGGGTCACCCGGATATATTCCTCGAGGGTAGAGCCGGACACATTGGCGATGAAACGCGTCTCATCGAAGTCCAGTCGGGGCAGGATGTCATCCACCACATGGTCCACCCCGGGGTTCTGCAAACCGATGGCATTGAGCATGCCGTCGGGCGTTTCATACACCCGATGGGGTGCATTGCCCAGGCGGGCATCCCCCGTGGTGCCCTTGAGGCACACCGCCCCCACCTGACGATTGGAGAACCCTGCCACGCGGGTATACTCCTCGCCAAAACCAACGCAGCCCGAGAGCAGCACCAGGGGCGAGGCAAATGGCAGACCGCAGAAATCGATGGCAAGGGTCTGTTTGTGATGGGTATCGACTGGCATGTTTCACATCGTCCTGTATCAACCGGAAATCCCCCCCAACACCGGCAACATCATGCGCCTGGCGGCCAACACGGGCTGCCGCCTGCACCTGATCCATCCCCTGGGGTTCACCCTGGATGACACACGGCTGCGTCGCGCCGGACTGGATTATCGGGATCTAGCGTCGGTGACGGAGTATGACAGCCTGGGGGCCTTCTCGGAAGCAGTGGCCCCCCGGCGACTGTTTGCCGTCACCACTCGGGGACAGCAGACCCTGGGCAACACCCGGTTCGAGGCGGGGGATGCACTGCTGTTCGGGCCTGAAACCCGGGGCCTGCCGGCAACGATATTGACGGACATGCCGGCAAACCGGCGGCTACGGATCCCCATGGTACCGGACAGCCGCAGCCTCAACCTGTCCAACTCGGTGGCCCTGGTGGTGTACGAGGCCTGGCGGCAATGCAGTTATGCAGGCGGGGCCTAGAATTCGGGTTTGGGATCCCGACTGAGCAGTTCCTCCACTGCCACGGTGGGGGGCAGTTGCTCGAACAGGACCCGCGCCACCTGACTGCAGATGGGCATATCCACCCCCAGGGCCGAGGCCTTGGCCACGGCGATGCGGGCCGTACTCACCCCTTCCACCGCCTGACCGATGGCCGCGACGGCCTCTTCCAGGCTCTGCCCCTGCCCCAGGGCCAGGCCCAGGCGGCGATTACGGGATTGGTTGTCGGTGCAGGTGAGGACCAGATCCCCCAGACCGGACAGCCCCATGAGGGTTTCGGAACGGGCCCCGGTGGCGGCTCCCAGACGCATCAGTTCCGCCAGCCCCCGGGTAATCAAGGCGGCGCGGGCGTTGGCACCGAAACCCAGACCGTCAGACACCCCAGCCGCGATGGCCAGCACGTTCTTGAAGGCCCCGCCCAACTGCACCCCCACGACGTCATCGCTGGTATAAACACGAAGCGTGCCCCCCGCCAGCCAGGCCATGGCCTCCTCGGCAAAATCCGTATCAGGGGAGGCCAGGGTCAGGGCGGTAGGCAACCCCCGGGCCAGTTCACCGGCAAAGGAGGGCCCGGAGGCCACGCCCCAGGGTCGATCCGGACCCAGATCCTCCAGCACCAGCTCATGCAGCCAGCGAGTACTGTCCAGGTCCAGTCCTTTAGTGGCCCAGATCAGGCCCCCTGAACCCAGATGCGGCGCAATGCGATGGAGCACCGCCCAAAAGCCACCGCTGGGCACGGCAAGCAGTACATGGTCGGCCCGACTCACCAGACCTTCCAGGTCTGATGTGGCCTCCAGGGTCGCAGGGAAAGGCACATCCGGCAGATAACGGGCATTGCGGCCCTCTGCCTGCATGGCCCTGACATGGTCCGCGTCGCGACCCCACAGGCCGACTCCCAGCCCCTTGCGAGCCAGGTGCAGGGCCAGTGCCGTGCCCCAGGAGCCGGCACCCACCACCGCCACATTCCGAACGTCACTCATGAAATCGGTCCGGATCCGTTCTACGTGATGATACCCGCGTCGCCATTCTTGCGCCCCTCAGTGGCCGGCTGTTGACCGCGCATCTTCTGAGCATAAAGGGCATCGAAATTCACCGGCGCCAGCAGCAGCTGGGGGAAACCGCCGCGGGTGACCAGATCGGAAATCACTTCGCGGGCAAAGGGGAAAAGGATGTTGGGGCAGTAGGAAGAGAGCAGCGGTCCCTTCTGTTCCTCGGGAATTCCCCGAACCATGAACACACCGGCCTGCTTGACCTCCACCAGGTAGGCGGTCTCACCCTGGGACTTGGTGGTTACCGTCAGGGTCAGTTCCACCTCATGCACGCCCTTTTCGTCCAGGGCGCGCGCCTGGGAATTCAGCTGGACATTGGTTTCCGGCTTCCACTCACGGGTAAACACACCCGGCGTACCTGGCGCTTCAAAGGAGATGTCCTTGGTGTAGATCTTCTGCAGCCCGAACTCCTGCTGCGGTTGATCCTGGGCGGCGCCGTCGGCGCCTGCATTCGGTGACTGGTTTTCCGACATGATAACTCCGCGGGCAAGTGACTATTCGGGGGGCATGATAGGGTGCGCCCCCCCGGGGTGCAACGGTGGCAGAGCTGGGTCTACAGGCCGAGGCGTTCGTCCAGCTCGCCCCGCTGTTCCAGCTCCACCAGATCGGTATACCCCCCAAGGTGATCCTCGCCGGCGAAGACCTGCGGAACCGTATGCCGCCCGGAACGCTCTTCCATGACGCGGCGTTGTGCCGGATCATCATCGATGCGTATTTCCTGAATCTCCACACCCTTGCCGCGCAGCAGGCGTCGGGCCATCATGCAGAAGGCGCACCAGCCGGTGCCATACATGATCACGGGAACCGGCTTACGGAGGGAGGATTCAGTCAACGGGGGACTCTCAACGGTCGATCGGGCTTAGCGCTTGCTCAGCGGCAGGCCTTCGGATTGCCAGCCCAGCACGCCGCCACGCAGATCGATGACCTTATCGAAGCCATTCTTCACCAGCGTGTTGCAGGCCTGGCCGGAGCGGCTGCCACTCTCGCAGTAGACAATCACGGTCTTGTCCTTGTGCTTGTCGATCTCGCTCAAGCGATCCTTGAGTTTGGTGAGCGGGATATGGCGGGCACCGGTGATCTTGCCATTCTTGCGGGCCTCCGCCTCTTCTCGCACATCCAGGACCAGGGAGTCGTCCTGATTCATGGCGCGCACCGCCTGCTGTGGCCCCATGACCTGAAACTTTCGGGTCAGGCGGGAGAACTCAGTGTAGCCAATGGCACCGATCACGGCGGCCAGCAGGCCGAACAGCAGGGGGTGGTTGGCAACAAACTCCAGATACTGGTCCATGAATCGCTCGGGCTGGGTCAATCATTGGGAGGTCCGCATTCTGCCCCCTCGGGGCCCGGCGGGCAAGCCAGGGGACTCAGACGGACCGGCAGAACACATCCTGCATCATCCCGATCAGGCGCAGGGTGCGGCCATCGCCCACCCGGTAATACACCCGATTGGCGTCCTTGCGGGCGGAGAGAATACCCTTATCCCTCAGGATCGCCAGGTGCTGGGAGATATTGCTCTGGGAAGTGCCCACATGGTCCACGATCTCCTGCACACTCACCTCGCGGTCCCCGAGCACACAGAGGATCTTGAGACGCAGCGGGTGCGCCATGGCCTTGAGCGAACGCGAGGCACGCTCGATATCCTCCTCCTTGCCCATCAATTCAGACGGGTCGGATGGCATGGACCCAACCCTGTTGACGGGCTCAGCAGCACTGTTAGCGAATGGAACCGGTGGCATCGGACATCTCGTATATTAGTAGTGGTTAATCCAATTATGATCTTTATCAAAAATATTTCAATGGGTGACCGGTCAGAAGGCCTGTTCAGGGCGATCACGTTCACCGCCCTGCTGGCACTGTCCCCGGCGGCCAGCGCCGACGGGACGGACTGGGAGCAGGCCCGCGAGCGCCTTCAGGAAGTGCAGCAGGAAATTGAGCAGGTTCGGGATGAACTGGAGAAGGCCCGGGGCAAACGAGGCACGCTGGAAGCGCAACTGCGCGAGACCGAGCGCGCGGTCAGTCGAACGTCCCGGGACCTGACCCAAAGCGAGGCCGATCTGGAGAAAACCCGTTCACGTCTGCGCACCCTGGAGGCCCGCGCCCGGAAGGAGGAGGCGCGCCTGGAGGCGCACCGCGAAGGCCTCGCCCTGCAATTGCGTCACGCCTATCAGGCCGGTCAGCAGGATCAACTCAAGCTGATCCTCAATCAGGAAGACCCGGCGCGACTGGAGCGAATGCTCACTTACTATCGCCACTTCAACGCGGCGCGCAGCGAACGCATCCGGGAAGCCCGGGAGGCCCTGGCCGACCTGGCGCACACCCGACAGGCCCTTGACGAGGTCAGGGTGGACCAGGCCCGGCAACGGTCCGCCCGGCAACGCCTGCAAAATGAACTGGAGAGGCGTCGGGAGGAACGGGCCGGGGCCCTGGCTGCGCTACAGGCGGACATCGACGCCGCTGGCCAGACCCTCACTCAACTGGAAAGCGATCAACAGGCCCTTGAAGACCTCATTGAATCCCTGGATGCCGCATTGAGCGACATCCCGGACGAATCGCTCATGGATGAGGCCTTCGCCGATCATCGCGGTCAACTGCCCTACCCCGTGCCCGGCGAGATCCGGCACGGTTTCGGCACAACCCGCGCCAGCGACACCGGGCAACGCTGGCGTGGCCTGGTGATCACCGCGGAGCGAGGCGATCCAGTGAGGGCCATCCATCACGGCCGGGTAGCGTTTGCCGACTGGATGCGGGGCTTCGGCATGCTACTGATCGTGGATCACGGTGATGGCTACATGACCCTGTATGGTCACAACGAGAGCCTGCTCAAATCCCCGGGAGATTGGGTACGACAAGGTGACGCCATCGCCCATGCCGGGGACAGCGGCGCCGATCAGACACCGGGGGTGTACTTCGAGATCCGCCACGAGGGCCAGCCCGTGAACCCCGCCCGATGGTGCGACTCTAACCAGCGAATGGTAGGCTCTCGTTAATGGCGCATGCCAGCCAAGACCGTCTGGCCTATTGAGGCCCTGTCACAGTATCCCGCGGATTCCCCGCACGACGGGACAGTAGTGGAGTAAAAGTATATGAAAACCCAAACCCGCGTGGGCGCAGGCCTGCTGATGGGCGTGATCCTGGGCGTGATGCTCAGCATCTCTTTCGGCGTGGTCGCCGACAGACAGGAATCCTCACAAGCTGTTCCCCTTGAGGACCTGCGGGCCTTCACGGACGTATACATGCGCATCAAGCGCAACTACGTGGACGAAGTGGAAGACTCGGACCTGCTGGAGAACGCCATCCGAGGCATGCTCTCCGGCCTGGACCCCCATTCCACCTTCCTCAATTCCGATGAGTTCTCGGAACTGCAGATTGGCACCCAGGGCGAATTCGGCGGTTTGGGGCTGGAAGTGGGTATGGAAGATGGCTTCGTCAAGGTCATCTCCCCCATCGACGACACGCCGGCCAGTCGCGCCGGCATGCGCGCGGGCGACCTGATCATCCGCCTGGACGACACGCCGGTTAAGGGCATGACCCTCAACGAGGCCGTGAGCAAGATGCGTGGCCCCAAGGGCAGTGACATCACCCTGACCGTGGTTCGTGAGGGCCGTGAGGCCCCCTTCGAGGTGGAGATCACACGGGACACGGTTCGCGTGCAGAGTGTGCGTAGTGAAATGCTGGAGCCAGGCTTCGGCTACCTGCGGGTGACCACCTTCCAGTCACGCACCGCACAGATGCTGGTGGAAGAGGCCCGTGCGTTGCAGAAGGAAAGCGGCGGCCTCAAGGGCCTGGTGCTGGACCTGCGCAATAACCCGGGGGGCATTCTCAACGGCGCCGTGGGCGTGTCGGATGCCTTTCTCAACGACGGTCTGATCGTTTACACCGAAGGCCGTGTGAAGGACTCTGAGTTCCGCTACACCGCCTCCCCGGGAGACGTGCTCAATGGCGCGCCCCTGGTGGTGCTAGTGAACGCCGGCTCGGCATCGGCATCGGAGATCGTCGCCGGGGCCCTGCAGGACCATGAGCGGGCCATCATCATGGGTTCCTCCACCTTCGGCAAGGGCTCGGTGCAGACCATCCTGCCTCTGGACAAGGGCGAGGCACTCAAGCTGACCACCGCACGCTACTACACCCCGGCGGGCCGCTCCATCCAGGCCGACGGCATCGAGCCGGACATCAAGCTGGAACAGATCACCCTGGCCGAATCCGGTGAACCCGGCATCCGCCCGATCACGGAGGCCCAACTGAGTCGTCACCTCGCGGGAGAGAACGAGAAAGCCGACGACGAGGAAGGTGAAGAGACGCTGGAATCCCTGGCGCAGCGGGACTACCAGCTCTATGAGGCCCTGAACATGCTCAAGGGGCTGGATCTGCTCCAGGCGCGTCGCTGAGGTGCCAGGCCTGGGGCGAGCCAGCCTCTGGGGTCTTCTATTCTGGGCCCTGACGGGAGCCGCCACCGGGGCAACTGCGGACGCGGATCCGTGGCCCGTGGTGGCGATCGTCATTGATGACCTTGGCAATGACCCGCGGGAGGCGCGACGCACCGTTGCGCTTCCCGGCCCCCTCACCGTGGCGGTACTGCCTCATACCCCTCAGGCGCACAACGCCGCCCTCTGGGCCCATCAACGAGGCCATGAAGTCATGCTGCACCTGCCCATGGAAGCCGACAATGGGCACGACCCCGGCCCCGGGGCCATCCTGCGACACATGACCGAGTACGAGACCCGGGACACGGTCCGCGAGGCACTGGCCAGCGTCCCATACGTCCGCGGCGTGAACAATCACATGGGCAGTCGCCTATCCCGCGAGGCGCATCATCTGGCCTGGGTGATGGCAGAAGTCAGCCATACCGATCCAGCGCTCTATTTCGTGGACAGCCGCACCCATGCACAGACTCTGGTGCGGCATGTGTCCACCTGGGCCGGCCTGCCCAGCACCCAGCGGGATGTCTTCCTGGACGCAAAACCCCACGACGCGGATTTCGTGCGCAAGCAGGTGAAACGGCTGAGCCGGCTGGCACGCCTGCGGGGCTATGCACTGGGCATCGGACATCCCTACCCCGCAACCCTGGAGGTGCTGGAGGCGATGCTGCCCGAACTGCAGGCCCAGGGTATCCGCCTGGTCACCGTCAGCGATTACCTCACACGCAAGCAGGAGGTGAAGCAATGGCACGCATCCTTATCCCCATCGCCCACGGCAGCGAAGAACTCGAAGCCGTCACACTGATCGACCTGCTGCGCCGCGCCGACTTCCAGGTGGTGGTCGCCGGTCTGGAACCGGGCCCGGTGACCTGCTCCCGGGGCGTCGTCATAAAGCCCGACGTGCTCCTAGACGAGGTCCTGGATGACCCCTTCGACCTGGTCGTGCTGCCCGGTGGCCTGCCAGGGGCCAACCGCTTCGACGCCGATCCCCGCATGCATGCCCTCTTGCGCCGAATGCAGTATGAAGGGCGATTCATCGGCGCCATCTGCGCCGCGCCCAAGGTGCTGGGCAGCGCCGGCCTGCTCAAGGGTCGCACCGCCACCGGCCACCCCTCGGTGGTGAATGCCCTGGACCTGCCGGAGACCCGATTCACGGGGCAGGCGGTGGAGGTGGACGGCAACATCGCCACCTCCCAGGGCCCGGGCACCGCCATGGACTTCGCCCTGGCCCTGATCGAGCTGCTGGCTGGCACCGATAAGCGCCGGGAGGTGGAGGGCCCCCTGTGCCGACCCTGACAGGCCGGCACCTTGTCACCGGTGCAGCCCCCGCATCGCCCACAGCCCCAGAAGCGGCCCCGGCAGCAGCCACAGCATCACCCAGGTGCCCTGCATCTCCCACAGCAGGCTGGTAAGCCAGATGGCCGGCACGGTCAGGGCGAAACCGATGGCGTTCATCACCGCAAGCGACGACCCCACCAGTTCCCGGGGCGCATGGGCCGCCGCCAGGGCGGAGAACTGGGGCGAATCGGCGATCACGGTCACACCCCATAGGACCAGCAGGATCAGCAGCACGCCGGCGGGGGCCCAGGCCAGCAGCGGGTAGGCGAGGCAGAGGGCGCCCGAAACCGCCAGGGCGCGACGGGCCACCCACTCACTGCCAAGACGCCGGCTGAGCCGCCCCCCCCATACGCAGCCCAGGAAGCCCACGGCAATGACCGCAAAGGCCAGCCAGGGAATCCAGGCCTCCGGCGCCTCCAGCCGGGCGACCTCCCGCCCCACCAGCAGCGGCACCAGCATCCAGAAGGCATACAGCTCCCAGCAATGGCCGAAATAGCCCCCGGCCACGGCGCGAAAATGCGGCAGCTTCAGGCCCGAGAGCCCATGGCGCAGGGACGTCCTGCCCCCGGCCCTGGGAAGATGCGGGCCATCGCCCAGGGTGAGGATCAACAGCCCCCCCAGCAGCGCCAGCCCGGATGCCGCCAGCAAGGTCCACTCCCACGGCAGTCCCAGGGTGGCCCCGCGCATCAGATGCGGCAGGGCCGTGCCCAGGGTCAACATCCCCACCAGCCAGGACAACGCCGCCCCGGCGTACTGAGGCACCCAGGAAATGACCAGCTTCATTCCCAGCGGATAGATCCCCGCCAGGCACAGCCCGGTGAGGAAACGCACCAGGACGTCCAGATAAGGCTGGGTCGCCACCAGCAGAAAACCGGCATTCACCAGGGCGCCGCACAGGCTGGCCACCGCAAAGATGTGGCTCGCCCGGAACCGGTCCGCCAGGCCGGTGGCGGCCAGGGTGAGCGTGCCCACGATGAAGCCGGCCTGTACCGTGAGCGTGAGATACCCAAGGTCCGCATCCGATAGCCCCAGGTCCTCGGACATGGACTGCCAGACACCATTGATGCTGAACCACAGCGACGTCCCGAACAGCTGGGCCAGGACCACCACGGGGACCGGATGGCGGCGGATGAGGGTGGTGAGTGGCTGTGGCAAGAAAATAAAGTTTCGTCCTCCCAAAGGCTCACAGATCCAGAGCAAAACGAATACGGCAGGCTAAAGGCCTGCCCCCGGTCCAAGTAGCAAGACAGCCACCAAACGCACCTCCCAGATTTTCCAGATCGAGACCTACTCCAGCATCCTTGATCAAAGACCAGGTACGACGATACAGGATGCATCCCGGCAGACTTTCTGCCGCCATGCCGCATGCATTGCCATACAGTGACTGCATTGAAGGCAATGGAAAATGCAGGCTATGGCCATGCTCACAGTACGCAACCTGCCCGACGAGGTGCATCGCGCCCTGCGTGTCCGTGCAGCCTTGCGCGGGCACAGCATGGAAGCGGAGGTCCGCGAAATCCTGGAAGCCACTGTAGCACCCGAAGGGCGCATCCGGCTGGGTTCTCTGTTGGCAGACATTGGCCGCACGGCCAAGCTGACCGATATAGAACTGGCATCCTTTGGGTTTGCTCGCGCCGGGCGCTCGACGATCGCTGCCGTACTGCTCGCCCAGGCGCAGGATGCCGAGGCAAGACCGGAAGCCCTGCTGGGGATGGGCGCGACGGTTGAGAATGTGGCGGATAAGCCCGGCGGTGTTCGGTCCGCTCTTTTCCGCCCAGCGCACGCCCCATCTGGACCCCTTTCGCTCCGGAAAAGGGGCCGATCCTAACGATGGATGTCCTGCGTCGCCTCCTGCCCTGAAGGTGGCCGAATGGGCGTGGAATACTCAGGTTGTTTGAGTGGCCACCCGGCCACACCCTCTAAACTGAAGCTGTTATAGACGAGACTTGTCGTTACCGCTTGCCAACAGTCATAACGATGTTTAAACTTTGTATAAACATTTGACTGGAATCCGTCATGACTGAAACCGTGCTCGACATCAAACACTGGGGCAACAATCTTGGTGTGCGCTTGCCCGCAGCTGTGGCTCGTGCCGCGCATCTGCACGCTGACCAGCGCGTGCGTATTACTGTGGAAGGGGAGCGCGTCATTATCACCCCTTTGCACGATGAGCCCCTCACGCTGGAACAACGCCTGGCCCGCTTTGATCCAGAACGTCACGGCGGCGAAGCCATGCAAACCAGCGACAACCTGGGCGCCGAAAAGTGGTAAAGCGCAGCGCCTGGATACCAGAGCGCCAAGATGTGATCTGGATTGACTGCAACCCCCAGCGCGGGCAGGAAATGCGCGACGTGCACCCATTTTTGGTGTTGTCCCCCCAAGCCTTCAACAAACGCACCTCGCTGGTGATCGGCCTGCCCATGACCACCGCCGAGTACAACGCCGACAACCCTTTTGCCATTAACGTAGGGGTAGCAAGCGGGCGCAAGGCCGGAAAACCCAGCTACGTGCCCTGTCACCAACCCAAATCTTTTGACTGGCGTCTGCGCGGCGGAGCGCCACACCCGATGAAAAAAATCACCGACGCCCGCTTCGCCGAAGTACTGGCACTGCTGAATCAGGTTATTCAGTTGGCTTGAAGCTCGTAAGCAATGGGATGGACTCCTCCTCACCTAACCGGCATCTATGTGCCAAAATGGTGAGTGAACTGTCAACCATCATGAAGATGAGGAGAAGTCCACATGAACATTATCCGCGTCGGGGTTGATATTGCCAAGTCCGTCAACTCATCTGGCATGGCTACACCAAGCTCACCAGCATGAGCTTTGCCTATGCCTTGCGGGATGGAATCGAATGATCATGCTCGGCAAAAGTAACTGGTCTGCGACACTTGTGGGTAAAGGGCAGTGCTAGCTTTGTTGTGGCGATAGTTGATTAGCCGATTACGCGCGGTCAAATCCAGCAACCTCATGCGTAGATTTTCAAGCGCCTGAACAGATCTAGATTGTGTTACGTGCGTATCTTGATCCATCGCCACACCCTATATTCCTAGCTTTATCTTCGTGATGGGCGGATCTCGCCCTAGTAAATGACAACACCATCCTATCGAAGCGATATTTGGAATACCGCCCGCAAAGGCTGAGCCAATTTTTAGTCAGAAATTAGGCAGCAAAGCACATGACAGCAATCATCATGTATCTGGCGTTTGGCTCCATACCCACTGCAGCGGGCCTAGCATCGCCCTACTCCACCGTCACCGACTTGGCCAGGTTGCGGGGCTGGTCCACGTCGGTGCCCTTGAGGATGGCGGTGTGGTAGGAGAGCAGTTGCAGGGGCACGGTATGGATGATGGCGGAGAGCCAGTCGTCCACGGGGGGGACGGCCAGGCTCTGGATGGAGTCGTCGCTGCCCAGGGCGGCCACATCGTCGGTGAAGACCATCAGGTGTCCGCCGCGGGCCCTCACCTCTTCCAGGTTGGATTTGAGCTTTTCCAGCAGATGATTGTTGGGGGCCACCACCACCACGGGCATGTCGGCGTCCACCAGGGCCAGAGGGCCGTGTTTGAGTTCCCCGGCGGGGTAGGCCTCGGCGTGGATGTAGGAGATCTCCTTGAGCTTGAGGGCGCCTTCCAGGGCAATGGGGTAATGGCAGCCACGCCCCAGGAACAGGGCGTGATGCTTGTCGGCCAGGCCCATGGCCAGGCGCTCGATGGGCTTATCCAGGGCCAGCACCTTTTCCAGGGCGGCAGGCAGGGCGCGCAGCTGCTCCACGAAGGCCTGTGCCCGGGCAGACGACAGGCCATGGTGGCGACCCAGGGAGAGGACGAGCAGGAACAGGGCCACCAGCTGGGTGGTGAAGGCCTTGGTGGAGGCCACGCCGATCTCGGGGCCGGCATGGGTCATGAGCACCATGTCGGACTCACGCACCAGGGAGCTCTCCGGCACGTTGCAGATGGCCAGTGAGCCCAGGTAGTCATCCTCGCTGGCCTGACGCAGGGCCGCCAGGGAGTCGGCGGTCTCGCCGGACTGGGAGATGGTCACCAGCAGGCAGTCGGGGAGCACGGCATGGCGCCGGTAGCGGAATTCACTGGCCACCTCCACCCGGCAGGGCAGCCCCAGCAGGCCCTCGATCCAGTAACCGGCCACCAGGCCGGCATGGTAGCTGGTGCCGCAGGCGAGGATCTGCACCGACTTCACCCGCGCCAGGATCTCCTCGGAGCCGGGGCCCATGATGCCTTCCAGCACACCATCCGGGGCCAGGCGGCCCTCCAGGGTCTCGGCCACCGCGCGGGGCTGTTCGTGGATCTCCTTGAGCATGAAATGGCGGAAGCGGCCGCGATCGGCGGCCCCGGCCGTGAGCGAACTCTCGGTCACCGGCCGTTCCACGGTGTGGCCCTGCGCGTCCAGGACTCGATAGCCGTCCCGTCGCAGCTCGGCGATGTCGCCGTTCTCCAGGTACACGAAGCGCTGCGTGACCGGCAGCATGGCCTGGATGTCCGAGGCGATGAAATGCTCGCCGATGCCCAGTCCGATGATCAATGGACTGCCCTCGCGCACGGCGATCAGGCGACCGGGCTCGTCCCGGCTCATGACACCCAGGGCGTAGGCGCCACTGAAATGCGCCGTGGCCCGCCGCACCGCCTCCAGAAGATCATGACCCTGCTGGCAGTAGTCCATGATCTGGTGGGCGATGACTTCGGTGTCGGTGTCGGAGGTGAATTCAAAGCCCCGAGCCTTGAGATCGTCCCGAAGGGCCTGGTAGTTTTCGATGATCCCGTTGTGGACCACGGCAATGCGCTCGCCGCTCAGGTGGGGATGGGCGTTGCGCTCGGTGGGGCCACCATGGGTCGCCCAGCGGGTGTGGGCGATGCCGAGGGTGCCGGTGAGGCCACTGCCGGCCACCCGCTGCGCCAGGGCTTCCACCTTGCCCACGGAGCGTTCCCGCTGCAGGCGACCCTGAGCGTCCATGATGACCATGCCGGCAGAGTCGTAGCCCCGGTACTCCAGGCGCCTGAGGCCTTCGATGAGGATGGGTTGGACGTCACGTTGGGCGATGGCGCCGATGATTCCGCACATGGTGAATCCTTTTGTTTATGTCATGAGGGCGAGTATCTGGGCCGGGGCTTCGTGCCCGCCGCGCCCCTCATCCCCGGCCCTTCTCCCCCGAGGGGAGAAGGGAGCTGTAGCCCCTGTGCCCTGGGGTAGAGGGGTATTGAGCCCCTCTCCCGCCAGCGGGAGAGGGGTTGGGGTGAGGGCCCGTATGGCACCCCAAGTCCCTCAACCGCCCTTCTTCGTCGGTCGCTGCCAGTCCGCGCGGGTTTCCAGCGGCGCGCGGGTCAGCGTGAGTTGCCCTGCCGGGGCATCGGCGTTGATGGTGGAACCGGCACCGATGGTGGCGCCCTCGCCCACCGTGACCGGGGCCACCAGGGCGGTGTTGGAGCCGATGAAGGCGCCGTCGCCGATCACGGTCAGGTGCTTGTTGGCGCCATCGTAATTGCAGGTGATGGTCCCGGCGCCCACGTTCACACCTCGGCCTATCTGGCTGTCGCCCACATAGCTCAGGTGATTCACCTTGGATCCCTCGCCCACCTGGCTTTTCTTGATCTCGACAAAATTACCCACGTGCACGCCGGCCGCCAGATCCGTACCCGGACGAATGCGCGCGAAGGGCCCGATACGAGCGTCGGGGCCGATGGTTGCGTCCTCAAGGATACAATGGGGCTGGATCACGGTGCCCGGACCCACCATCACATTGCGCAGCACGCAATGGGCACCCACCTGAACGCACTCGGCCAGGGTGACCTGACCTTCCAGGATCACATTCACATCCAGGACGACATCCTGCCCAGCCGTGACCGTACCACGGACATCCAGACGCGCCGGATCACGCACCGAGACGCCGGCGCGCATCAGGATTTCCGCCTGGCGACGCTGATAGGCACGTTCCAGGGTCGCCAGTTGAAGCCGATCGTTGACGCCCTGGAACTGTTCGGGATCATCGGCCACCACCGCCGCCACCCGGGCACCATCCCCGGCAGCCAGTGAGATGCAGTCGGTGAGATAATATTCGCCCTGGGCATTGTTGCGGTCCACCCGGCCCAGCCAGTCTTCCAGCCGTTGGCGATGGGCGGCCATGAAACCGGTGTTCACCTCGCGAATGGCAAGCTCATCGGCTGTGGCGTCCTTTTGTTCAACAATGCGTGCCGGTTGCCCCTTGGCGTCGCGCAGGATGCGTCCGTAGCCTGTGGGATCTTCCAGCATCATGGTCTGCACGGCCAGTTCATGGTCATCCAGGCCCTGAAGCAGCCGAGCCAGGCTATCCTGGGCCACCAGGGGTACATCCCCATAGAGAACCAGAACACGATCGTCCTGCCCGGCCTCAGGCAGGGCCTGAGCCACCGCATGCCCCGTGCCCAGTTGCTCGACCTGCTCCACCCAGGTGACCGGGGCATCTGCCATGGCCTGACGCACCTGATCGCCCCCATGACCATAGACGACAACAATCCGCTCGGGCATCAACCCCTGTGCGGTGTGGATGACATGCGCCAGCAAGGGCTGTCCAGCCAGAGGGTGCAGAACCTTGGGCAGGGCTGAGCGCATGCGCGTACCCTGGCCAGCGGCGAGGATGATGACGGTGGTTGGGTTGCTCACTTGGGGGCCTTCCCGATCTATATTCCAATGAAGTGGGAAAGTCTACCGGAATGGAACGCGGCGGGGGAACCGACAGGGCCCCGACTGCCTCGTCCCATGCCTGACGCAGAACGACAAAAGGCCCCTCTCCCAGGCGGGCAAGGGGCCTTTGTCACGAACGGGAACGGTGCCCGTCCGGCCTTACTGATTGTTACCGCTGTTACGCAGCTTCTGGATCATGCGCAGGCGTGCTGCCGCCTCGATGAGCTCCGACTGGGCCTTGGCGTAGTCGAAGTCCGCCCTGCGGTTGGCCAGGGCATCCTCGGCACGCTGCTTGGCCTCCAGGGCCTCCGCTTCGTCCAGATCCTTGGCCCGGATGGCGGTATCCGCCAACACGGTTACCACATGGGGCTGCACCTCCAGCACACCCCCGGAGATGAAGATGTTGTGCTCCTCACCGGAGTCCGACACCTTTACCCGGATCTCGCCCGGCTTGAGCAGCGAGATGTACTGGGAGTGACGAGGCATGATACCCACCTCGCCATGCTCTGCCGGCGCCACCAGCATGTGAGCCGTACCGGAGTAGATGGACTCCTCCGCGCTCACAATATCGACGTGAAACGTCATGGACATGGTTGCCCCCGCTTACTTGTTGAGCTTCTCCGCCTTCTCGACGGCCTCTTCGATGCTGCCCACCATGTAGAAGGCCTGCTCCGGGAGGTGATCGTACTCGCCGTCGACGATGGCCTGGAAGCCATTGATGGTGTCCTTGAGGGACACATATTTGCCGGGCGCGCCGGTGAACACTTCTGCCACGAAGAAGGGCTGGGAAAGGAAGCGCTGGATCTTACGCGCCCGGGACACCACCTGCTTGTCTTCCTCGGACAACTCATCCATACCCAGGATGGCAATGATGTCCTTCAGTTCCTTGTAGCGCTGCAGGGTGTTCTGCACGGCACGGGCAGTGTCGTAGTGCTCTTGACCGATGATCAGCGGGTCCAGCTGACGGCTGGTGGAGTCCAGGGGATCCACTGCCGGATAGATGCCCAGCTCGGCGATCTGACGGGACAGCACCACCGTGGCATCCAGGTGAGCAAAGGTGGTGGCCGGGGATGGGTCAGTCAGGTCGTCCGCAGGCACGTACACGGCCTGGATGGAGGTGATGGAGCCCTTCTTGGTGGAGGTGATACGCTCCTGAAGAACACCCATTTCCTCAGCCAGGGTGGGCTGGTAACCCACTGCGGAGGGCATACGGCCCAGCAGTGCGGACACCTCGGTACCGGCCAGGGTGTAACGGTAGATGTTGTCGATGAACATCAGCACGTCACGGCCTTCGTCACGGAAGTATTCCGCCATGGTCAGACCGGTCAGTGCCACGCGCAGACGGTTGCCCGGAGGCTCATTCATCTGGCCATAGACCAAGGCCACCTTGTCCAGCACGTTGGAGTCCTTCATCTCGTGGTAGAAGTCGTTACCCTCACGGGTACGCTCCCCCACACCGGCGAACACGGAGTAACCGGAGTGTTCGATGGCGATGTTGCGGATCAGCTCCATCATGTTCACGGTCTTGCCCACGCCGGCACCGCCGAACAGACCCACCTTGCCACCCTTGGCAAACGGGCAAAGCAGGTCGATCACCTTGATGCCGGTCTCCAGCAGGTCGGTGGAACCGGCCTGTTCTTCGTAGCTGGGCGCCGCACGGTGGATGGACCAGGAGTCCTCCGCCTTCACGTCGCCGGCGTTGTCCACCGGCTTGCCCAGCACGTCCATGATCCGGCCCAGGGTGCCCTTGCCCACCGGCACGGTGATGGCCTTGCCGGTGTTGGAGACGTTGATGCCACGGCGCAGGCCGTCGGTAGTACCCATGGCGATGGTCCGCACCACACCGTCACCCAGCTGCTGCTGAACTTCCAGGGTGAGGCCGACCTCTTCCACCATGAGGGCATCGTAGATCTTGGGCACGGCGTCACGGGGGAACTCTACGTCCACCACCGCGCCGATAATTTCAACGATGTTTCCAGCACTCATGTTGATAATCCTCTAGTCTTTCGAATCTTGAACCGGGGTCGGCCTCAAACCGCAGCGGCGCCGCCGACGATCTCGGAGATCTCCTGGGTGATGGCTGCCTGGCGTGCCTTGTTGTACACCAGTTGCAGCTCATCGATGAGATCCCCGGCGTTGTCGGTGGCCGACTTCATCGCCACCATCCGGGCTGCCATTTCACAGGCCACGTTTTCGACCACCGCCTGGTAGATTACGGACTCGATGTAACGGGTCAGCAGGGTGTCCAGCACGGGCACGGTATCCGGCTCGTAGATGTAGTCCCAGTGATGCTTGAGCTCGTCCTCGCCGGCGGGCTCGATGGGCAGCAGGGTCGTGACCTTGGGCTTCTGGCTCATGGTGTTGACAAACTCGTTCTCCACCAGCAATAGCCGGTCGATCCGGCCCTCGTCATAGGCCTCGAGCATCACCTTGATGGTGCCGATCAGGTCATTGAGACGGGGCTTGTCGCCCAGGTTGGCCGTATTGGCCACCACATTGCCACCCATGCGACGGAAGAACCCGAGGGCCTTGCTGCCGATCAGGCACAAATCGATCTCCACGTCCTGTTCCTGCCACTCGCGCATCTGCTGCACGGTCTTCTTGAACAGGTTGATGTTCAGACCACCGCACAGCCCCCGGTCGGTGGACACCACAATGATGCCCACCCGCTTGACGTCCCGCTCTTCCAGATACGGATGCCGGTACTCTGCGTTCGCCATGGCCACGTGGCCGATGACCTGCCGGATCTTTTCCGCGTAGGGGCGAGTTTCCAGCATGCGGTCCTGCGCCCTGCGCATCTTGCTGGCGGCCACCATTTCCATGGCTTTGGTGATCTTCTGAGTATTCTTGATACTCTTGATCTGGCCGCGGATCTCTTTTGCGCCTGCCATAAGTCAGCCCCCGATTACCAGCTGTGATTTGCCTTGAACTCATCAAGGGCGGCCTTCATGCCGGACTTGATGTCGTCACCGAAATCACCCGTCTCGTTGATCTTGTCCAGGAGTTCCTTCTGGCTCGAGCGCAGGTAATCATGCAGAGCGTGTTCAAAGTCCACGACCTTCTTGTCTTCCACGTCGTCCAGATAGCCTTCCTCGGCAGCGAACAGCGAGAAGGCCATCTCACCGATGGACAGCGGCGCATACTGCTTCTGCTTCATGAGTTCCATGACGCGCTGACCGCGTTCCAGCTGCTTGCGGGTGGCTTCGTCCAGGTCGGAAGCAAACTGCGAGAAGGCCGCCAGCTCACGATACTGCGCCAGTGCCAGACGCACGCCGCCACCCAGCTTCTTGATGATCTTGGTCTGGGCCGAGCCACCCACACGCGACACGGACAGGCCCGCGTTGATGGCCGGCCGGATACCTGCGTTGAACAGGTCCGTTTCCAGGAAGATCTGACCGTCGGTGATGGAGATCACGTTGGTCGGCACGAAGGCAGACACGTCACCGGCCTGGGTCTCGATGATGGGCAGAGCGGTCAGCGAACCAGTCTTGCCCTTCACCTTGCCGTTGGTGAACTTCTCCACGTATTCAGCGTTCACGCGGGAAGCACGCTCCAGCAGGCGGGAGTGCAGGTAGAACACGTCACCGGGATAGGCTTCACGACCCGGCGGACGACGCAGCAACAGGGAGACCTGGCGATAGGCCCAGGCCTGCTTGGTGAGGTCGTCATAGATGATCAGGGCATCTTCACCCCGGTCACGGAAGTACTCACCCATGGCGCAACCGGCGTACGGAGCAATGTACTGCATCGCGGCAGATTCGGACGCAGTGGCAGCGACGATGATGGTGTGCTCCATCGCGCCATGCTCTTCCAGCTTGCGCACCACGCTGGCAATGGAAGAGGCCTTCTGCCCCACTGCCACGTAGATGCACTTAATGCCGGTGCCCTTCTGATTGATGATGGCATCCACGGCCACGGCAGTCTTGCCGGTCTGGCGGTCGCCGATGATCAGCTCACGCTGGCCGCGACCCACCGGCACCATGGCGTCCACAGCCTTCAGACCGGTCTGCACCGGCTGATCCACGGACTGGCGTTCGATCACGCCCGGGGCAATCTTCTCGATGGGGGCCGTCCCATCGGATTCGATGCTGCCCTTGCCATCCACCGGCATACCCAGGGAGTTCACCACGCGACCCAGCAGGGCCTCGCCTACCGGCACTTCCAGGATGCGACCGGTGCACTTGGCGGTGTCGCCTTCCGTGATGTGCTTGTAATCACCCAGGATCACGGAGCCCACGGAATCACGCTCAAGGTTGAGCGCCAGGCCATAGGTGTCGCCGGGGAATTCGATCATTTCGCCCTGCATGACATCGGCCAGACCGTGCAGTCGGCAGATACCATCGGACAGACTGACCACGGTGCCCTCGGTGCGCGCCTCGGCCGCCGATTCGTAGCTTTTGATACGCTGGCTGATCAGTTCACTGATTTCAGACGGGTTGAGTTGCATAGTTCGAAATCCTCTTAGCTCGAATCCTCTTAGCGGCTCAGACTACTGGCCAGGCGCGACAGGCGCCCTCGGACCGAGCCATCGATGACCAGGTCTCCCGCGCGGATGATGGCGCCGCCGATGAGGCTGTCGTCCACCTTGCAGACCAGATCCACGTCACGCCCGAGGCGCTTTTTCAGCGCGTCGGCAATCGACTTTTTCTGATCCGCATCCACATCCTGCGCGGAGAACACCGTGGCTTCCACCTTGCGTTCTGCTTCCGCCTTCATGGTCTCGAAGAGCCAGGCGATCTCGGGCAGCAGCGGCAAACGGTCATTCTCCGCCAGGAGGCGTATGAAGTTGCGTCCACCATCGTCCACCTTGCCTTCGCAGGTCTCGAGGAAGGCCTTGGCCATCGTCTCGCGGGTGATTTTGGGGCTATCGAGGAACTCGTTCATCTTCGCGTCGCTGGCGACCGCGGACATGAAAGCGAGTTGATCGGACCAGCCGGCCAGATTGCCGGCGTCCTTTGCGACCTCGAACGCCGCCTTGGCGTAGGGCCTTGCGGCCGTGGTTTTCTCAGACATGGCGGCTCACCTAGATCTGGCTCACCAGGTCTTTGATCACCTGATTGTGGGCTTTGGCGTCGACTTCCTTTTTCAGGATTCGCTCGGCACCGGTGACCGCCAGCGTACCCACCTGCTTGCGCAGTTCCTCGCGGGCACGATTGACCTCCTGCTCGATCTCGGATTGAGCGGATTCCTTGATGCGGTCGGCTTCCTGGCGAGCGGTATCCTTGGAGGATTCAACGATTTCGTTGGCGCGCTTCTGAGCTGTGGCGACGATCTCCGCAGCCTGCTGCTTCGCTTCCTGAAGGGCCTTTTTAGCCTTCTCTTCGGCAAGCTGCTGCTCATGCTTGCCGCGCTCGGCGGCCGCCAGGCCATCGGCGATCTCTTTCTGACGCTCTTTCATCGCCTTGATGATGGGGGGCCACACATACTTCATGGTGACCCACACCAACAGGGCGAAGGTGATCATCTGACCGAGCAGCGTGAGATTGATATTCACGTTGCTACCTCCCCTAGAGACGGTTGTATCGGGTGGACTGCGCGATAATACATCCGCGCTTTAACCGGTCACCGCGCCCAGGAAGGGGTTAGCAAAGGTGAAGAACAGGGCCAGACCCACACCGATCATGGTCACGGCATCCAGCAGACCGGCAACGATGAACATCTTCACCTGCAGCATGGGGACCATCTCGGGCTGACGCGCGGCGCCTTCCAGGAAACGGCCACCCAGCAGGCCGAAGCCGATGGCGGTACCAAGAGCGCCCAGACCCAGAATCAGGCCGACAGCAATGGCGGTCATGCCCTGAACGTTAGCGATGGCGAGTTCCATAACTTCCTCCAGAAAGTTTAAAAGTCAAAGGTTACAAAGAACAGCTTGGGGTGAATCCATCCCGGGCCGCCAACGGCGACCGGGATGCCGTTCGTCAATGATCTTCGTGGGCCATGCTCAGGTACACGATGGTGAGCACCATGAAGATGAACGCCTGCAAGGTGATGATCAGCAACTTGAACAGCGACCAGGGCAACCCCAGCGTCCACTGGATGTACCAGGGTAGCAGGGCGATCAGGGTGAAGATCAGGCCACCGGCATACATATTGCCGAATAGTCGCAGTGAGAGCGAGACCGGCTTGGCGATCTCTTCCACCACCTTGAGGACCAGATTGAAGGGCATCAGCCATTTGCCGAAGGGGTGAAGGAGCATTTCCTTGGCGAAACCGACGCCCCCCTTGATGTGGATGCTGTAGAAGATGATCAGACCGAACACTGCCAGGGACATGCCGAAGGTGGCATTGATGTCCGAGGTGGGGTTGATGCGCATGTACTCGATCCCCACCGAATGGGCCAGATAGGGGATCAGATCATAGGGGAGCAGCTTGAGCAGGTTCATGAGGAAGATCCACACGAACAGGGTCAGCGCCAGCGGCGCGATCAGATTGCTGCGACCATGGAAGGTGTCCTTCACCTGTTGATCCACGAAGCCTACGATGATCTCCACGAGATTCTGCAGGTTGCCCGGCACGCCTTGTGTGACGTATTTGGCGGCTTGCATGAAGATGTAGAGGAACAAACCACCCATGGCCAGGGAGAAGAACATGGTATCCAGGTGGATCGACCAGAACGATTCCGGGTTGCCCAGAGTCAAATGACTCAGGTGGTGCTTGATGTAGTCTCCAGCAGACTCGTATTCCATTGACATGGTGTTCGCTCGCTTTTACTCGTTTGCGCCGGACATCACCGGCAGCAGGGCCAGCCAAAAGGCCATGAGTCCGGCCATGTAAGTCAGAAACATGGGCAGGAACTCAACCTCCAGCCACACGATTGCGACCACAAACAGGGCCACAGTCAGGAAGATTTTCTGGGTCTCCCCGGCATAGAAACTTCTTACGATGGTTTTCGCCGGCCGCCCCCTGCGGCCAGAAAAGACGCGGAACGCAAAATACGCTGTCGAGATGAAACTGATCAAGCCGCCCATCAGGGCCGCCCACGCCGTCTCCGGCCCGCCTGCCAAGTATCCCCCCAGGTAACCCAGGGCCGCGACCAGCAATTGCAGGCCAAGGATGAACTTGGTCGCCCGGTTCCAGAGTCTTGCCTGGGCGAGCGGGTGGTGGGTCATGTCGTCGATCGGTGATTCACCTTTTTGTTCCGGCGCTCCGGAAGACCGCGCACCGATGACAGCAGCGCGGCATTATAAGAGTCCACTAACGGGCGGTCAACGCTGGAATTGACAAACGCGACGTTTGATGTCCCATCAATTAATGTGGCCAAGGATGCCATCGAGCTCGTCGAGGCTGTTGTACTGGATGACGAGCTTGCCTCGCCCGCGGGTATTGTACTGGATATTCACCCGCGCGCCGAGGCGGTCGGAAAGCTCGGATTCCAGGCGCTCCACGTCCGGATTGCGTGGGGGCTTGGCGGTCTCGGGGGGCTTTTCCTGCGCATTGAGCAGGGACTGCACCAGACGCTCGGTCTCGCGCACGGACAGCCCCTTCTCGGCCACGCGGCGTGCGGCGTCCACCTGCACCGACCCCATCAGGGTGAGCAGCGCCCGGGCGTGCCCCATCTCCAGACGCCCCTCGTCCACCAGGGTCTTGACCGGATCCTCCAGTTCCTGCAAGCGCAGCAGGTTGGTGACACTGGTGCGGGAACGCCCCACGGAGTCTGCCGCCTGCTGGTGCGTGAGGCCGAACTCCTCAATAAGACGATGCAATGCATTGGCCTCTTCCAGGGGATTGAGGTCTTCCCGCTGGATATTCTCGATCAGGGCCATGGCCGCGGCGGCCCGGTCGGGCACGTCGCGCACCACGGCGGGGATCTCGTGCAGACCCACCATCTGCGCGGCCCGCCAGCGACGCTCACCGGCCACCAGTTCAAACCCCTCCCCCACCGGCCGAATGACCACCGGCTGCACCATGCCCTGGGCGCGGATGGAGCTGGCCAGCTCCTCAAGCGCCTCCGGCTGGATGTTCACACGAGGCTGATAGCGCCCACGGCGGATCTGCTCCACCGGCACCTGCCGCAGATCGGAAGGGTCATCCCGTTCATGTCCGGCCTGGCTGGCGCTGGAAAGCAACACGTCCAGGCCGCGACCCAGTCCCGATTTTCTTCTTGCCATGATGCTGTTTACCCGAAAGTAAGGGGCTGCAAAGCGGATGGGGCGCGCCGCGGGACGGGCAACCCAGTCGCGGTCGGCGAATGGACTCAGGCCACGCCCGGGACATTCTCAGGTGTTGTGGCCCGACCTTCGCGACGCAGGATCTCGCCGGCCAGGGCCAGGTAGGCCAGGGCGCCGCGGGAGGACTTATCATACAGGATGACCGGCAGCCCATGACTGGGCGCTTCCGCCAGACGGATATTGCGCGGAATCACGGTGCGATAGACCCGCTCCCCGAAGTGCTGGGTGAGCTGTTCGCTCACCTCGGTGGACAGGTTATTGCGCGGATCGAACATGGTGCGCAACAAACCGTGAATCTGCAGTTCGTGATTGACCGACTCACGGATGCTGTCGATGGTCTGCACCAGCGCCGAGAGCCCCTCCAGGGCGTAATACTCGCACTGCATGGGGATGATGACTCCATGGGCCGCCACCAGGGCATTGACGGTCAGCATGTTCAGTGCGGGCGGACAATCGATGATGATGAAGTCGTAGTCTTCCTGTACGCCAGCCAGCGCCTCCTGCAGACGGTATTCCCGGCGCAGGGCAGTCATCAGGTTCACCTCGGCCACAGTGAGGTCGCTGTTGGCGGGCATCAGACTGTAACCCACGGCCTCCATCTTCATGATGGTGTCGGCGGCCGTGGTGCGCTTCATGAGTACGTCACAGGCGCTGTGTTCCAGGTCGTACTTGTCGGCACCACTGCCCATGGTGGCGTTGCCCTGCGGGTCCAGGTCGATCAGGAGCACGCGCCGCCGGGCAGCCGCCAGGGAGGCGGCCAGGTTAATGCTGGTAGTGGTCTTGCCGACCCCACCCTTCTGGTTGGCCACGGCGATGATTCTGACCATGTCTCAGGAATCCTTTGTGATTTCGACCAGGTGGCGCACGGCGGATAGGCCGGGCACCCGGAGCGAATGGGTCGCCACCACGGACCAGCCGGCAGGCAGCCCTTCGGGGTCGTTGTCGGCGTCACGGCCCTTCATGGCGAGCAACTGCCCGCTGGGCCCGCACAGGTGGCCGGCCACACGCGTGAATGTGCCGGTGGCGGAGAATGCGCGGCTGATGACTGTATCAAAGCCCTGCTCCATACGGTAGTTTTCCACCCGGGCATGGACCACTTCAACGTTCTCGAGACCCAACTCCATGGCCACCTGACGCAGAAACCGGGTCTTCTTGATCCCTGAGTCCAGCAGCACAAACTGCCACTCGGGCCTGGCCAGGGCCAGGGGGATGCCCGGCAGACCCGGCCCGGTCCCTACATCCAGGATACGCGGACCCCGCACATGGGGCAGTGCGGCCAGCGAATCCAGCAGGTGGACATTGACCATGTCCCGAGGATCGCGCACGGCGGTGAGGTTGTAGGCCTTATTCCAGCGGGAGAGCAGGGAGACGTAGGCCAGCAGCGGCGCCTTCAGTTCGGCGTTGAGCCCCAGCTGGCCCAATCCCCGGGCCAGGCGCTCACCCACGTGGGGCGGAAAGGGATGAGGGGCATCGGACAGGTGGGTGGAATCAGGCACTGCGCTTGAGACTCATGGATTGTTTCTTCAGGTGCACCAGCAGCAGGGAGACGGCCGCCGGCGTCACACCGGGGATACGCGACGCCTGCCCCACGGTGGCTGGACGGTGTTCGGCCAGTTTCTGGCGTACTTCATGGGACAGACCGGCCACGGCGTGGTAGTCCAGGTGATCAGGCAAACCGGCATCCTCCAGGCGACGGGCGCGTTCCACGTCGTCCTTCTGGCGCTGGATATAGCCGGCGTATTTGACCTGGATCTCCACCTGCTCGGCCACCCGCGGGTCAGCCACCGGCGGCCCGGCATCCGGCAGGGCGGTGAGTTCGGCGTAGCCAACGCCGGGACGGCGCAAAAGCTCCAGCAATGAGCAGTTCCGGGTCAGGGGCCCATCGAACAGGGCCCGTGCCTGATCCTCGGGCACGCGTCCAGGCTTGAGCATCACACTGTCCAGCCGGGCAGTTTCCCGCTCGATGGCCTCACGCTTGGCGGTGAAGGCTGCCCAGCGTGCGTCGTCCACCACGCCCAGCTCACGCCCCGCCGGGGTGAGTCGCAGATCGGCGTTGTCCTCACGCAGGGTGAGCCGGTACTCGGCGCGACTGGTGAACATGCGATAGGGCTCACCGGTACCGCGGGTGATGAGGTCGTCGATCATCACGCCGATGTAGGCCTCGTCCCGGCGCGGGCACCAGGCGTCCTGGTCCTGCACGCGCCGGGCGGCGTTGATACCGGCCACCAGACCCTGGGCACCCGCCTCTTCGTAGCCGGTGGTGCCGTTGATCTGGCCCGCGAAGAACAGCCCCGGCACGGCCCGGGTTTCCAGGCTGGGCTTGAGGTCGCGGGGATCGAAGAAGTCATATTCGATGGCATAGCCAGGCCGGGTGATATGGGCCTGCTCGAAGCCTTCGATGGAGCGCACCACCTGGACCTGCACATCGAACGGCAGGCTGGTGGAGATGCCATTGGGATAGATCTCGTGGGTGTCCAGGCCTTCGGGCTCGATGAAGATCTGGTGGCGTTCCTTGTCGGCGAAGCGGACCACCTTGTCCTCGATGGAGGGACAGTAGCGGGGGCCGACCCCTTCGATCAGACCGCTGTACAGGGGGGAACGGTGCAGGTTCTCGCGGATGATCTCCAGGGTGCGTGGTGTGGTCCAGTTGATGTGGCAGCTGATCTGGCGCGGGTGCTCGGCGACACTCCCCATATAGGAGAACACGGGTGTGGGGGTGTCGCCGGGCTGTTCGCTGACCCGGTTGAAGTCGATGCTGCGGGCGTCCAGGCGGGGCGGGGTGCCGGTCTTGAGGCGTCCGACCCGGGGTGCCAGTTCCCGCAGGCGTTCGGCCAGGCGGGTGGCGGGGGGATCGCCGGCGCGGCCTCCTGCGTGGTTGGCCTCGCCCACGTGGATGCGGCCAGCCAGGAAGGTGCCTACGGTGAGCACCACTGAGGGGGCCATGAAGTGCAGGCCGGCCTGGGTGATGACGCCGGTGACGCGTTCGCCTTCGATGATGAGGTCATCCACGGCCTGCTGGAAGAGTTGCAGGTGGGGCTGGTTTTCCACGGCATGGCGCACGGCGGCCTTGTAGAGGCTGCGGTCGGCCTGGGCCCGGGTGGCGCGTACGGCGGGGCCCTTGCGGCTGTTGAGGGTGCGGAACTGGATGCCGCCCCGGTCAGCCGCCCGGGCCATGAGGCCGCCCAGGGCGTCGATTTCCTTGACCAAATGGCCTTTGCCGATGCCGCCGATGGCGGGGTTGCAGCTCATCTGGCCGATGGTGTCGATGTTGTGGGTGAGCAGCAGGGTGTTGCAGCCCATGCGTGCGGCCGCCAGGGCTGCCTCGGTCCCGGCATGTCCGCCGCCGACAACGATGACGTCGTATTGAGCCTGGTAGTGCATGGTTGAGGGCCGGGGTTGGGATATGGGGTTAGTTTAACCGGTTGAGGGGTTGGTTGCAGGGGGATCGTGAGGGGGTTGTTTGGGCATCGGTTGGCACCTTTTGGCATTGCCCCCCTGGTTTGGCATAGGGGAGAACCCCACTTGGAGAGATGGGCAGGGTATCAGTGTCGGTTGCTACGGGTGAGCATCGCTCCCTTGGCTTGGCATTGGAGGGAACCCCTTTATGGAGGGTGAGCCTGTCCGCGGGACGCCGTGAATACGTCCCTGTAGGCTTGGGCGCCGCTTCCATGCGGCGCACACCCGCGGACAGGCTCACCCTCCACAAAGGGGTTTGGATGCATTCGTGGCTTCGCGTTGGGTGTGCCCTCCGAATGGCTCGTAGGTAATCGCTGGCCTGAACGTGAAGGAACCGGGGTTCGCTTGAGACACTCCCTTCTCCCCCCTGGGGGAGAAGGGGCGGGGATGAGGGGGTGGGGTAGGCACTGTGCCGGTCCTGGGGGGGGGGGGCCCCCCCCCCCCCCCCCCCGCGGGGGGGGGGGGGGGGGGGGGGGGGGGGGGGGGGGGGGG
>NZ_JAJNAN010000019.1:0-58475 GCF_022227565.1 Ectothiorhodospira sp. 9100 | reverse complement strand
ATGCTCCCACGGGGGCTTTCGTAGCCAATGGGGTTTTGAAAAGGGCTCTGAAGTATCAGGATTTCGGGGGCGCCTCAAGGTTTCCCCCTCAAAGGATGCCGTTTCGCACTGATCTGGAGGCTGACACACTTGACTCAATCCAACGCAGACAACCCGACCGCTTCATCCTCGGCACCCTTCCTGCCACACGGAGGACGTCTGCGTGCAGCGGCCCGGGAAGAGGGCATTCCCCTGGAGGAATGGCTGGACCTGTCCACCGGGATCAACCCCAATGGCTGGCCCGTACCCGCCGTGCCCACTTCCCAGTGGATGCGTCTGCCGGAAGAGGACGATGGCCTGGAGGCGGCGGCCACACATTATTATGGTAGCGACCCCCTCCTGCCCGTGGCCGGCTCCCAGGCAGCTATTCAGGCCCTGCCCACCTTGCTGCCGCCGGGCCGGTGCGTGGGGGTCCTGCACCCCAGCTACGGCGAGCATGCCCATGCCTGGAAGCAGGCCGGTCACACGGTGCGGGCCCTGGCGCCGGAGACCATCGAGGAACATCTGCCGGCCCTGGATGTCCTGCTGCTGGTGTATCCCAACAACCCTACCGGCGCCCTGTTCGACCCCGCTCGGCTACAGTCCTGGCATCAACGCCTGGCGGACAAGGGCGGCTGGCTGATCATTGATGAGGCCTTCATGGATGCCACCCCCGAGCGCAGCCTGGCCCCCACCTGCCCCCAGCCGGGCCTGATCGTACTGCGCTCCCTGGGCAAGTTTTTCGGCCTGGCCGGTGCCCGGGTGGGTTTTGTCTTCGCCGAGGTGGACATCCGTCAGCGCCTGGCTGCCGCCCTGGGGCCGTGGACCGTGACCGGGCCCTCGCGCTGGGTGGCCACCCAGGCCCTGGAGGATCGCGACTGGCAGGAGCAGACCCGCTTTAGCCTTTACGAGGCTGGGGCACGGCTCAGGGATTGCCTGGATATCCACGGCCTGCCGCCCGACGGCGGCACCTCACTTTTTCAATGGGGCCGCACCGACCAGGCGCGGGAGATTCACCAGGCCTTGCGGCGCCAGGGCATCCTGACCCGGTTGTTCACGGATCCGCTCAGCCTGCGTTTTGGCCTGCCTGCGGATGAATCGCAGTGGCAACGCCTGGAAGATGCATTGAAGGAAGTGCTCGGGGCGAGCGGCGCATGAGTCGAGGCACCCTGATGATCCAGGGCACCACCTCCGATGCGGGCAAGAGCACCCTGGTGACTGCCCTGGGGCGCGCCCTGGTGCGGTGCGGCTTGTCCGTGGCCCCCTTCAAGCCCCAGAACATGGCCTTGAACAGCGCCGTCACCCCCGAGGGCGGCGAGATCGGACGGGCCCAGGCGGTGCAGGCCGCGGCCTGCCGCCTGGCGCCGCACACCGACATGAATCCGGTGCTACTCAAGCCCTGCTCGGACCAGGGGGCCCAGGTGATCCTGGACGGGCAGCCCCTCACCTTGTCGGAGGCGGGCGCCTATCACCGCATGAAGCCTGAGTTGCTTGGCCGGGTGGTGGCCGCCCACGGGCGACTGCTGGCCCGACATGGTGTGGTGCTGGTGGAGGGCGCCGGCTCCCCGGCCGAGATCAATCTGCGCGAGGGGGATATCGCCAACATGGGCTTCGCCGAGGCGGTGGATTGCCCGGTGATCCTGGTGGCCGATATCGACCGTGGTGGTGTGTTTGCCCATCTGGTGGGCACCCTGGCCCTGCTGTCGGCCTCGGAGCGCAAGCGGGTGGTGGGCTTTGTGATCAATCGCTTTCGGGGCGATATCCGCTTGCTGGAGTCGGGTCTGGAGTGGCTGGAGCAGGAGACCGGCAAGCCGGTGCTGGGGGTGCTGCCGTATCTCAAGGGGCTGTACCTGGAGGCAGAGGATGGACTGTCCGAGACGCTCAACGGTACAGAGACGAACGCCCTGCCGGGTGAGACGGTACTGAACGTGGTGGTGCCCGTCCTGCCCCGCATCAGCAACCACACCGACTTCGACCCTTTGAGGCTGCATCCCCGGGTGAACCTCATCTGGGCCGGGCCGGGGGACACCCTGCCGCCGGCGGACCTGATCATCCTGCCCGGGTCCAAGGCGGTGCGGGCGGACCTGGCCTGGCTGCACGAACAGGGCTGGGTGAAGGACATCTTCAGACACCTGCGCTATGGCGGGCGCCTTTTGGGCATCTGCGGCGGCTTGCAGATGCTCGGGCACGCCATCCATGACCCGGAAGGGGTGGAAGGGGAGCCGGGCAGCAGCATGGGGCTGGGCCTGCTGGAGATGGAGACCACCCTGGCCCAGGGCAAGCAGTTGCGCCAGGTGCAGGGGCATCTGCAGGATGGTACGCCACTGGAGGGCTATGAGATCCATGCCGGCGTGAGTCGCGGCGCGGCGCTGGCAAGGCCGGCAACACAACTGAACCATGGGCCGGATGGGGCCGTGTCGGAGGATGGGCAGGTGCTGGGCACCTATGTCCACGGCCTGTTCGATTGCGGCGAGACCCTCAGTGCCCTGCTGGCCTGGGCCGGGCTGGATGCCGTGTCCGGCAGGGATCTCTCCCGGGACCGGGAGGCCGGTTTCGAGCAACTGGCCGATGCGGTGGAGACCCATCTGGATATGGAGCGGATTCTGGGGTGGCTGGAATGAAAGAACTGATCCTGGGCGGCGTGCGCTCCGGCAAGAGCGCCCTGGCCGAACGCTTGGCGGTGGAAAGCGGCCTGCCGGTGACCTATGTGGCCACGGCCCGAATGCGGGATGACGAGGAGATGCGTCAGCGCATCCAGCACCATCAGGACCGCCGACCCGATGACTGGGGTCTGGTGGAGGCAGGCGCCGATCTGGGCCATGTGCTTCAGGCGCACGCCCGCCCCGGCCACTGCCTGCTGGTGGATTGCCTGACCTTGTGGCTCACCCACCTGCTCTGGGACGAGGATGAGGACACCTGCCGCCAGGAACAGACCCGTTTTCTGGAGGCGCTGTCGGATCTGCCCGGACACCTGATCATGGTGAGCAACGAGACCAGCATGGGCATCGTGCCCATGGGAGAGTTGACCCGACGTTTTTGTGACGAAGCCGGCCGGCTTCATCAGGCCGTGGCGGCGCGAAGCGACCGCGTGGTACTGACCATCGCCGGCCTGCCCCTGGTACTGAAAGGAGAAAGCCTTTGAATAATGAAACCCCCTGGTTGCAGGTGCCTGCCGCCGATATCGACGAACAGGCCCGCCTGGATGCGGAAGAACGCCAGACCCGCCTGACCAAACCCCTGGGCTCCCTGGGTCTGCTGGAACCCCTGGCCTGCCGCCTGGCCGGCATGCAGGGCAGTGCCACGCCCCGTGTGGATAAGGTCCAGATCAGCATCTTCGCCGGCGACCACGGCGTGGCGGCCGAGGGCATCTCCCGGTTTCCCCAGTCGGTCACGGCGGAGATGGTACGCAACTTTGCCCGGGGCGGTGCGGCCATCAGCGTGCTGGCCCGATCCCTGGAAGCCCAGCTTGAGGTGATCAACCTGGGCACCGTCACCGATACCGGCCCCCTGGAGGGGGTGCTGGATGTGCGCGTGGGCCCGGGCACCGCGAATTTTGTCTCTGCGCCGGCCATGGATGTGCATCAACTGGCCCTGGCCATGAACGCGGGTCGCCACAGTGCCGAGCGCGCCCGCCTGGCGGGTACCGAACTCTATATCGCCGGCGAGATGGGCATCGGCAACACCACCGCTGCCGCCGGCCTGGCCTGCGCCCTCATGGGGCTGGACCCGCGCGAACTGGCGGGCCCCGGTACCGGGCTGGATGTGGCCGGGGTGAGCCACAAGGCCGAGGTGTTGCGTCGGGCCCTGGCCTTCCACAAGGACCACCTGGAAGACCCGGTGGAATGCCTGCGTCGCCTGGGAGGCTTCGAGATGGCGGCCATGAGTGGTGCCTACCTGGCCTGTGCCCAGATGGGGATGCCCATCATGGTGGATGGCTTCATCAGTTCCGCCGCCGCCCTGGCCACGGCGCGCATCTGTCCCAGTGCCCGTCACTGGATGATCTTCGGGCATGCCTCGGCGGAGCCGGGCCATCGCCACGTGTTGTCCTCCCTGGCTGCCGATCCCCTGCTGGATCTGGGCATGCGCCTGGGCGAGGCCAGCGGTGCCGCCACTGCCGTGCCCCTGCTGCGCCTGGCCTGTGATCTGCACGGTCGCATGGCCACCTTCGATGAGGCCCAGGTGTCGGAGCCTGAGTAAGCGTGTCCTCTTCCACCTCTTATATCGACCTCATGCGTCACGGCGAAACCACCGGTGGTTTCGCCTTTCGCGGCAGCCTGGATGACGCCCTGACGGATCTGGGTCGGGCGCGGATGCAGGCCGGGCATGATCGGCACGGTCCCTGGCAACAGATCACCAGTTCCCCCCTGCGGCGCTGCTTGGCTCCCGCACAGGACTGGTCCCGGGAGGCGGGGATCGCACTCCAGGAAGAGTCCCGTTTGCGGGAGATGCATTTTGGTGCCTGGGAAGGGCGCACTGCAGCGGAGCTCATGGAGAGCGAACCCGAGGCCCTGGGTCGGTTCTGGCAGGACCCGCTGAACCACATCCCGCCGGGTGCGGAGCCCCTGGTGGATTTCCGTGAGCGGGTGTTGCTGGCCTGGGAAGCGGCCCTGACGCGCAGGGATGCCGGTCCGCAACTGCTGGTCACCCATGGGGGGGTGATCCGCCTCATCCTGCTGCATGTGCAGCAACGCCCCCTGTCGGATCTGCTCAAACTGGAAGTACCCCATGCCTGCGTCTTCCGCATTCATCTGCAAGCGGGGGGCGAGGTGAGTACCGTCAGCGCGCTGGGCGCCGTGGACATTGAAACAACAACCGGAGATCCCTCTTGAAGCCGTTTCTGGTGGCCCTGCGTTTTTTGACCCGTTTTCCCGTGTCCTGGAACAACCCCACCGATCGACAGGTGGGGCAGTCGTTGCTGCATTACCCCCTGGTCGGGCTGCTCATGGGGCTGTGCCTGGCGGGCCTGGCCTGGCTGCTGGGGGAGGGGGTGCTGGCGGCTGCACTGATCATCGTTGCCTGGGTGGTGCTCACCGGGTTGATGCACATGGATGGGCTGGCCGATACCGCCGATGCCTGGATTGGGGGGCTGGGGGATCGGGAACGCACCCTGGAGATCATGAAGGACCCCCGGTGCGGTCCGGCCGGTGTGACCGCCCTGATCCTGGTGCTGCTGGTCAAGTTCGCTGCCGTGCTGGAGTTGCTGGCGCTGCTGGGGCAGGGGGGCTGGATGGCCCTGATCCTGGCGCCCCTGCTGGGGCGGGCCGCCCTGCCATTGCTGTTTCTCACCACACCTTATGTACGCCCCGGTGGTATGGGCAGCCTGCTGGCTGAACATTTTCCCCGCTCCGCCGCCTGGGTGGTCACGCTCGGGGTGGGTGTGGCCGTTGCCGCAATGCCCCTGGTGCTTGGCCTGGGTTGGGTGGGGCTATGGGCCCTGCTCGGTGCAGGGGGGGTATTCCTCCTCGGCCGCATCTGGATGCGCCACCGCATCGGCGGCACCACCGGGGATACCGCCGGCGCCCTGGCGGAGCTGGTGGAGGCCGGCGTTTTGGTGGCCGTGGTCCTGATGATGTGAACCTGCCCCGGATCGAAACTTGATCCGGGGCAGGTGGTCAAGGTGAAGCCACCCGAGCCCTCTGCTACTCTATGCGGCTTCATAGCCAACCCCACAACCGAGGGACTCCATGAAAGTTCGCACCCGTTTCGCCCCGAGCCCGACAGGTTATCTCCATATCGGTGGCGCCCGTACGGCGTTGTTCTCCTGGCTGTATGCACGCAAGCACGGCGGAGAATTCGTGCTGCGCGTTGAGGATACCGACCTGGCTCGATCCAATGCGGAATCGGTGAACGCCATCCTGGAAGGCATGAACTGGCTGGGCCTGGAATACGACGAAGGCCCCTTCTATCAGACCGAGCGATTTGATCGCTATAAGGAGGTGGTGCAACGGCTGATGGACGAGGGCCATGCCTATCGTTGCTACTGCACCCGGGAAGAACTGGATGCCATGCGCGAGGAACAGATGGCGCGCAAGCAAAAGCCCCGTTACGACGGTCGCTGCCGGATGCGCAAGGAACCTCGCGAAGGGGTGGAGCCAGTGATTCGTTTCAAGAATCCGGTGGAAGGCATCACCACCGTGGACGACATGGTGCGTGGCCGGGTCACCTTCCAGAACAGCGAGCTGGATGACCTGATCATTGCACGCTCCGATGGCACTCCCACCTACAATCTCACGGTGGTGGTGGACGACTGGGATATGCAGATCACCCATGTAATCCGTGGGGATGATCACCTGAACAATACGCCCCGGCAGATCAACATCCTCAAGGTCCTGGGGGTGGAACCGCCGCGTTATGCGCACCTGCCCATGATCCTGGGCCCGGATGGCGCCAAGCTGTCCAAGCGCCACGGGGCGGTCAGTGTCATGCAGTATCGGGATGACGGTTTCCTGCCCGAGGCCCTGATCAATTACCTGGTGCGCCTGGGGTGGTCCCACGGGGATCAGGAGATCTTCACCCTGGATGAACTCATCGAACTCTTTGATATCGACGACGTGAACCACTCGGCCTCCGCCATCAATCCGGAAAAGCTGTTGTGGCTCAATCAGCACTATATCAAGACCCTGAACCACGATTACGTGGCCCGCCAGCTTTCCTGGCACATGGGCCAGCACAACGTGGATCCGTCGGGCCATCCTCCGTTGCGTGAAGTGGTGGATGTGCAGCGTGACCGCGCCAAGACCCTGGTGGAGATGGCGGATACCAGCCTGTATTTCTACCAGGACTTCGACGCCTACGAGGAAAAGGCCGCCCGCAAGAATCTCAAGCCCGAGGCCGCGCCGGTGCTCCAGGCCCTGCATGGCGCCCTGGATGCCCTGGCCGAATGGCAACCCGAGTCGATTCACCTCGCGGTGGGTGGCGTTGCGGAACGTTTGGAGTTAAAATTGGGCAAAGTTGCACAGCCCCTTCGGGTGGCGGCAACCGGGGGTTCGGTTTCTCCCTCCATCGATCAGACCTTGTATCTGCTCGGTCGGGAACGCACCCTCAGGCGTATCAAGCAGGCCGTTGAATGGATTGAGTCACAAACTGTTGACAACACCTGAAACGACCCGTAATATACGCACCTCCTTCGGGGCCATAGCTCAGCTGGGAGAGCGCTTGCATGGCATGCAAGAGGTCGGCGGTTCGATCCCGCCTGGCTCCACCAAATGCTTTACCCGGTGATCAGGAAGATCCGGCATGTATCGATTAGGCAAGATGTCGATGCTGGTCGGGGCACTGATCTGTTTGATCAGCCTGATCACCGGTTTTACCGCCATGTTCGCCGGTTACGATGACTTGGCAAAGTATTTTCTCTCGTTGGTTCCGATCAGTTTCCTGTTGGTCTTTACTGGACTGGTCACCGTTGTTTTAACGGCGCCCAGGGACTGAATGTGACCCGAGAGAGTGGTTTTGAAAGGTCTTGTCCTGGCCTTTCAAGAACACTTAAAAAGTTCTGGCAAAAATGATTTTTTCTGCTAGAATGCCCGCTTTCTCTAGTCCCCATCGTCTAGAGGCCTAGGACACCGCCCTTTCACGGCGGCGACCGGGGTTCGAATCCCCGTGGGGACGCCATCTTGAAGATCAAGGCCCGGATGACCAGTAATGGTTTTCCGGGCCTTTTTCGTTGTGGATTCTCCATGGCGTGACCGCATTCCCATTGGCTTTATTGGTGCGCCGCGTATGATGATGAGCGGTACTTTCCCTGGATGGAGCATGTCATGAACAAGTGGTGTCTGGTTGGTGTTGCCGCTGCCTCGGTGTGGGCGCTGGTGGGCTGTGGCGAGGAAGATCACGTCCAGCTGGAGCAAGATGGCCTTGATCCGGCGCGACTGGGTGACGCGCTCTGGGATTGTGGGGGCATTCCCGTGATCACCCGCTTTCGGGGGGAATCCCTCGAACTGGTCATGGATAACCATATCCATCAACTCCAGGCCGAGCGCGCCGCCTCTGGTGCCCGGTATGCGGGCAGTGTGAATGGCAGTCCCGTGTCCTTCTGGAACCGGGGAGATGAGGCTGTGCTCACACTGGATGATGAGACGCGGCTGGACTGCCATGTGACCCGGCCACCCACCTATCGCGCCCAGGGCAATGAACCTGGCTGGCGGGTGGATATCGGGCCGGAGAGGCTGGAGTTGTCCATGGACTATGGCCAACGGACACTGACTCTACCCACGCCAGACGTCACCATGGAGGGCCCAAGCGCCCTTTATGCGGCATCCACCGACGAAGGGCCGCTTGACATTCGTATTGAGCCAGGACTGTGCCGTGACACCATGACTGGCATGAGCTATCCGGACCAAGTGAGCCTGACCTGGGGGGAGGCCCGGGTGAAAGGGTGTGGAGGCGATCCCCATGATCTGCTCGTGGGGGAGGAATGGCGCGTGGTGAGCATGGACGATGAGCCCTTGCTGGACGATTCCCGCGCGACGGTTGATTTTCTGGCCGGGGAGCGGGTGGCAGGAGTCGCCTTCTGCAATCGTTATACGGGGCCCTATCGCCTGACCGGGGAGGCCATGGAGGTGGGCCCCCTGGCCAGTACCCGGATGGCCTGCCCTGAGCCGGTGATGGAGCAGGAGCGCTTCTTCCTGCGGCACCTGGAGTCGGTGAGCCAGCACCGTTTTGATGAGGATGGTGCTCTGGTGCTGGAAACCGAAGAGGGTCTCAGCCTGCGGGCGGTGAGGGGCGACGAGTAACGCGTTTGTCTCGGCATCCAAACCATTGATGCCAGACAATTATTCCGGTTATCTGAAGAGGAGGTCAATCGCTACCCTGGGGCGCCGCGGGGATGCTATTGTCCAATCATGGGAGGGGAGGCGGTCTCCTTTCCGACACCAGGCAGGTCGTGATGTCACAGGATAGGACAGCACCATGGTTGATGGATGTTCCGGGTGGAGAAGTGGCCTCTTCCATCCCGGGGATGCCTCTTGCAATGGTCAAGTCGGATCGCAAGGGCATCATCCTCAGCGTGAATGAGATGGCCGGCAGTCTGCTGCAGTTCGGCGGGCGCACCGGTCAGCCGTTCGGGGGGAAGCTGCATCTGGGGGAGTGGCTGGCTCCGGGCCAGCCCGATTTGTTTGAAGATCTCCTCCTGGAGGCTGCGGACAAGGGGGCCTCTCTTGCCCAGGATGTGGCCTGCGTGGACACCGCGGGTCGTGGTTTCCGGGTGGATCTGCTGGTGGCGCGTGAACCCGCGTGCGATGCTGAACCGGAAACGTTCGTTTTTTTCCTGGCAGAGCGTCTGCGTACCCCCCCACCGAATTCCCAGGCCAACGGTCTGCTGCGGCATTTCTACGACCTGCACGTGATGGGCATGGCCATCCTGGATCCGGTGGCTTATCGCTGGCGGGCGGTCAATGACCGATTGTGTGAAATCCTGGGTTATGAGCCTGAGGCCTTGCTTGACCAGCCGTGGGAGGCTGTCTCCGATCCCTCCGATCCCGATTTTGATCAGCAGGCCTTTCACGAGCTGTGCTCGGGCGGTGCCGAGGCCTATGTGGGGGAGAAGCGTTTTCTGCATCAGGATGGACATGTGGTCTACGCGGGCATGCATGTGCGTGCCGTGCGCGATGCCAGCGGTGTCCTGCAGGGCTGCCTGGTGACCCTGCGTGACCTCACCGAGGTCCAGAAGGTGACGCGGGAAGCCCGTCGGCAGCAACACCTGCAAAACCTGATCAGCCGGGTCAACCAGGCCATTGTTCGTACGCGAGGCCTCAAGCCCCTGTTGCAGGAGGTCTGCCGCATCAGCGTCACGGAAGGCAGGTTCAGTGCCTGTTGGATCGGGGTATGGGAGCTTTCGGATACTCGCAATCTGAGGGTGTTTGCCCGTGCGGGCGAGGACGTGGGCGACATCGATCCCTTGCACAGTTCCAGGGAATGGCAACAGGGCCTGGAGGCGGACGATGGTGGGCGCCTGGTGCTCAATGAACTCCATCCGGATGAGGGGTTGCCGGGGTCCCGATCAGCAGCCCGGGCCGGGCGACGGGCCCTGGCTCGCTTCGCTCTTGGAGGCCGGGGCGCCGTGACCGGCACGGTGAATCTGTTTTCCGACGAGCCCGGTTTCTTCAGTCCGTCCGTGATGTCATTCCTGGCCGAGATGGTCGAAGATCTTTCCGTGGCGCTGGATCGGCTGACCGCTTTGGAGGCCCTGGAACTGGCCAACAAGCTGGTGGAGTCCAGCCCGGTGGTCCTGTGTCGTTGGTCACCGCAGCCGGGTTGGCCGGTGGAATACCTGTCCAGCAATGTGGCTCGGTGGGGTCTTCCGACGGCAGAGTTGGTCTCCGGTGAACTGCCCTTCCTGGACCTGGTGCATCCCGATGACCGGGATCGGGTGGAGGCCGAGGTGGTCGAGCATGTGCGTCAACGACGTCCGCGATATCGTCAGGAGTACCGGGTGATCACGGTGACCGGCGATGTCATATGGATCGAGGAGTTCACCCGCGCGGAATACAGCGAGGCTGGCGAGCCTCTGGTTTTCGAGGGGGTGCTCACCGACATTACCCCGCGAAAACAGCAAGAACAACGGGAGGCCTCCCGCAGTCATGTGCTTTCGCTGCTGGCCCAGGGGGCGCAGCTACAGATCATCCTGGAGGTGCTGGCCCAGGAGGTGGAACTGGAGTGCCCGGACATGCGCTGCAGCATCATGCTGGCGGATGAGTCCGGCGGTACGCTCCTGGTGGGGGCTGCCCCGAGTCTGCCGACTTTTTTCAATCGCGCCGTCAATGGGACGCCGATACAGGAAAACGTCGGCAGTTGCGGTCATGCAGCGGCCACCGGCAAGGTGGCCATCGCGGATGATATCCAGACGGACCCGCGTTGGGCGCCAGGCAGGGCCATTGCTCGGGAGGCCGGTCTGGCCTCCTGTTGGTCGGCGCCCATTCTGTCAACCCGCGGCCAGGTGCTGGGGACATTTGCCATCTATCATGAACACATCCACAGCCCCAGTGAACGCGATATCCATTTGATCCAGGAGAAGGCGAACCTGGCGGCCATTGCCATCGAGCGCACCCGGGACGCAGCGGCCCTCAGGGAGAGTGCCGAGCGCTGGCGCTTTGCCCTGGAAGGGGCTGGAGATGGTGTCTGGGACTGGAATCTGGAGTCCGATGAGGTGATTCTGTCCCATCGTTGCATGGAAATCGTGGGCATCGACGACAAGCATTCTGCGCCCCGTTACGAGCAGTGGCTGGCCCGGGTGCATCCGGATGACCTGGATCACCTCAACGAACATCTATGGTCGCACCTGGATGGCCGTCTGCCCAACTTTGCCTGCGAGCATCGGGTGCGCAGTGAGCGGGAGCAATGGCGGTGGGTCCTGTCCCGGGGGCTGGTGGTGCGCCGGGACTTGCGTGGCAAGCCCTTGCGCATGGTGGGCACTGTCACGGACATCAGCGAACGCAAGCGCATGGAGCAGGAACTCAGGGAGATGGCCACCACGGACTACCTCACGGGCCTGGCCAATCGTCGGCATTTTCTCTCACGTGTGACCGAGGAGATCGCCCGCATGGAGCGTGGCAGCCATCAGGCCGTGGTGATGATGCTGGACCTGGATTACTTCAAGGCCGTCAATGACAATTATGGACACTCCGCCGGGGACGCAGTGCTGCGGCATTTTTCCCACCTGATGCGCGATTGCCTGCGCAAGACGGACATTCCCGGTCGGGTAGGGGGGGAGGAGTTTTCTGTCCTGCTGCCCGACACCGAGACTGAAGCGGCCCTGCACCTGGCTGAGCGTCTGCGCGCACGTGTGGAGCAGGTGCCGGTGAAGGTGGGGGCACAAACTATCCCCATCACGGTGAGCATCGGCCTGACCCCGTTATGCACCACGGACATCTCGCCGGATGATGCCCTGCAGCGGGCCGATACGGCCCTGTATCAGGCCAAGTCGACAGGTCGCAACCGTGTGGAATTTCTTGCCGCGCCGGATTCGTGAGCGCCCGTTGGCGGCGGGTCTTCAGGTTGGACCGGTAATGCCCAAGGAATTGTAGGAAAGGTTACAATGCCCGGCTTAACACATCGAATGACGCGGAGAAGCCATCCCATGGTCGCAGGTCTGGACGAAAAGCTGGAACCCATCTATCAGGAAGTGCTGCACAGGAACCCCGGGGAAACGGAATTTCACCAGGCCGTGCGGGAAGTGTTGGAAACCCTCGGTCCAGTGCTGGTGAAATACCCTGAACTGGCCGATCGCAAGATCATCCAGTTGGTCTGCGAGCCTGAGCGGCAGATCATTTTCCGGGTGCCCTGGCAGGACGACAAGGGGCAGACCCACATCAATCGCGCCTTCAGGGTGGAGTTCAACAGTGCGTTGGGCCCCTACAAGGGGGGGATGCGCTTTCATCCCTCCGTTTACCTGGGCATCATCAAATTCCTGGGCTTTGAGCAGATCTTCAAGAATGCCCTCACCGGCATGCCCATTGGCGGCGGCAAAGGCGGCAGCGATTTCGACCCCAAGGGGCGTTCCGGCGGCGAGATCATGCGCTTTTGCCAGAGCTTGATGACGGAGTTGTACCGCCACCTGGGGGAATATACGGATGTGCCCGCCGGCGACATCGGCGTGGGTCAGCGGGAGATCGGCTTCCTGTTCGGCCAGTACAAGCGCATCACCAACCGCTATGAATCGGGCGTGTTCACCGGCAAGGGCCTGGATTGGGGCGGCAGCCGCGCCCGCAAGGAAGCCACCGGCTTTGGCACCGTGTTCTTCACGCACGAGATGCTCAAGGTGCGTTCCGATTCCCTGGACGGCAAGACCTGCGTGGTCTCCGGCTCCGGCAACGTGGCTATCTATGCCATGGAGAAGGCCATGGAACTGGGGGCCAAGGTGGTGGCCTGCTCCGACTCCAACGGCGTGATCGTGGACAATGAAGGCATCGATCTGGATCTGGTCAAGCAGATCAAGGAAGTGGAGCGTCGCCGGATCAGTGCCTACGCTCAGGAGAAGAAGAGCGCCAGGTATCTGGAAGATGGCAACATCTGGGAAGTGCCCTGCCATGTGGCATTGCCCTGCGCGACCCAGAACGAGCTCAATGGTCACGATGCCAAGGCCCTGGTGAAGAACGGCTGCATCCTCGTGGCCGAGGGTGCCAACATGCCCTGCACCCCGGAGGCGGTGCGTATCTTCTCCGACGCCGGCGTCGCCTTTGGCCCGGGCAAGGCGGCCAATGCCGGCGGGGTGGCCACCAGTGCCCTGGAGATGCAGCAGAACGCCAGCCGCGACTCCTGGACCTTTGAGCACACCGAGGATCGTCTGCGGGAGATCATGGTGGATATCCACCGCAACTGCTACGAGACCGCCGAGGAGTTTGGTGCCCCGGGTAACTATGTGACCGGCGCCAACATCACCGGCTTCCTGAAGGTGGGGCGTGCCATGATGGCGATGGGTGTGGTCTGACGCTTCGGGGCACGCCCGCCCCTCACCCCAACCCCTCTCCCCAAAGGGGAGAGGGGCTCTGATGTTCCTTAGCCCCGACCGAAGAGTGGAGCCTTAAGCTCCCTTCTCCCCTCCGGGGAGAAGGGCCGGGGATGAGGGGGGGGGGCTCATTGGCCTTCCTGGTAACACACCAGCCGCTGACTCACCACGTCGGCCACCAGCCTCAGGCCGACCCCGGTCATGTTGTGCACCGCCACGGCGCCCAGTACGTCGGCATCCAGACCATCCAGCGAATCTTCATCGATCACTTCCCGGGGCGTGCCGGTCAGCCACTGGGGATGATAGTGGGTGTGCCGGTCGTGAGGCCGCACGGCCACGTAGGCGATGCGTGATTCCACCAGATCCTGGAAGAAGTGAGAGCCATAGGACAGGTCCGGCACCACGCCACCGCCCAGTTCCGCCACCTCCATGATGACTGCCATGCGGCTGATATCGGCGAAGCGGATGGGCACGCCCAACTCGGGTGTGCTGGTGCCCCAACGCCCCGGCCCGATCAGCAGGGTAGGGCAGTCATCCCGGTTATCCAGGGCCCGATTGATTTGGCCCACCAGGCGAGCCACGGCGAATTTCTGGTGTGGGTTCAGGGCGCTGTAACGCTCGCCATCCACACGGATCACCCGATGAATGGGTTGATCCATGCTGCCACCCATGAAGTGACCCCGGGTGGCCAGCAGCAGATGATCGTCCGTAATCCCTTCGGGGACGGTCACGGGCCGGTTTTGGCCCAGGGTCTGCAAGGGACGGCATTGCACCAGGTTGAAGGAGGGTTGTCCTTCAAGGCCGATGTGTACCGTGAATTCCACGTCCACCGGATAGTCGTAGGTGGCCTCCAGGGTCTGAAGTAATTGCTGCATCAGCGGTACGAAAGGTGTCTTGGCAAGGAGCGGGCCGAAACTGATTCGCCAGGGAGGCGTGAGCCCATGTTCCCGTGCCCGCTGGAGGGCTTCGCGGTCCCGCTCTCCACACCAGCCCAGGATGCGTTCCATATCCGCATCCAGTGAAGCCAGTTGGCGCAAGGGGATGCTGGACAGGGTGTTGCCGGTCACATCCAGGGTATCCGCCTGGTGCTGGGAGAAGCGCAGGGCGTCCTCCTTGTCCCGGAAGGGGCGCATCTCAGGCTGATCCAGGGGCACGACGCATGCATGGTCGTCGTCGTTCCGGTCCACGGCCCGGGTGCCCAGACCCACCACGAGACGTACCATGCCAGCGGCGGGGTCCATTCGGGGATCCCAGGTAAAGATGTTGCGCGACACACCCACGCCAGCAGCATCGGGCAGGTAGTGTCGGCCGTGATAACGACCATTCACCCGTTGCAGCAGCAGGGCCATGGGTTCCTCCATGCCGTCCAGTCCGCGCTGCTGGCGGTACACCAGAGCGTCTTCGCTCATGGTGCTGGCAAAGACCTGGCGAATGGCCTCCTCCAGGCGGGCCAGGCGCTCCTCGGGGGAGCCCTGATTCACCAGGAAGACGCTGTCATACTTGCCCGCGAAGGCGTTGCCAAAGCCATCCTCCAGCAGACTGCTGGAGCGCACCAGGATCGGGTACTGGCCGAAATAATCCAGCATCCGGGCCAGTTCCATGCGGGTTTCCTCGGGGAGTGCCCCTTCAAGCATGCGTGTGTGTAACTCACGGCCTTCGCTGTAGTAGCCCTCGGGTTCGTGCTGGCGCATGAGCAGCGGCCACAGGCCGTTGTGCACCAGGAAGGAGTAGTACACGTCGGTGCCCAGAAAGAATGAGTCATGGGGCTCCAGGTGTGCCGCCCAGGTTGTCGGATCCCTGTCCGACAGGATGCGTCGGGCCAGCAGCATGCCCACCGCCTTGCCGCCAATGTAGCCACTGCCGATCACCCGGGCACGGATGGCCATCAGATCCTCCAGGTGGAAGAATCGACGCGCCAGGTCCAGAATGCGTTCATCCCGTCCCAGGAGCACCCGGCACAGGCGTTCCACCTGGGCGAGTCGGCCGTCCTCGTCGTCGGGTTGTTCAAGTTGCCGGGCGGCGGCGAGGAACAGGGCATCCCAATAGTCCAGTTGGCGCTGCGGACCCTGGCTGTGATCAGGTTGCAAGGCTGCTTGCACGCGGGTGGCATCGCTGCTGTCGATCACCGGCTCGAAGCGGTGTCCGTGATGGCGATGGGGAAGAAACATGGTGGGAGACTGGCGGCGCCAGACCTTGACGGGCTGCACATGGCATTCGCCGGCGGTACGGCGCACATCGATAAGCACCTGCGTCGTCTCGCGGATACGCGCCACGGTGGTGTGGGAGTGGTGGTCGTTGAGCAGACCAAAATAGGCGACCGTGTCCAACTCGAACAGGTAGGGGCAAACCACCCGGAACAGGTTGCCCACCATCAGATCCGTGGCCCAGTCCTCCAGCAGGTCGGAGAGGCAGTCGAACACATAGAAGGCCCCGCGCCCATGGTCGGTGATCAGGCGGTATACATGTTCGGTAAAGGCCTCGAAGCCACTCAGGGCATCCAGGTGGACCACCCGCACATTGGGCCCGGCCTCGACCAGCGGGGCGTGATGACCGAAGCGCAGATAGATGATGCTTCGGTCACGAGCCAGGGCGGCTTGCACGAAGCCATCGATGAAGCGTTGATAGTCATCCACATGATCCACGCGCCATACCACGTTGTCGCCGATGCGCAGACAATCGATCACCTCATCCAGCCCTGGCAGGCCGGTGGAGACGCGTGTAACCTCGGCTTGGTATGTCATGAACTTGCCCTGGATCATGGGAACAGCGGCTTGTGCCGTTGTGGCCGAACTTCCCGGGAGTAAGTATTCACCCGGTGTTGATCGCCTTGTATCATGCGCGGGGTGATGGGCCCAAGCCGGATCGACTGCGGGACATGGCAGACCGGGGCGTATGAGGGGGCTCAATCTGCGCTTCAACTCACAAGGGGATGACCAATGGCATTAATTGAATGTCCCGAATGCGGCCGGGAAGTTTCGGACAAGGCACCGACCTGTCCAGGTTGCGGGGCACCCATCGCGGCTCAGGAAGACTCGGAAGTCATGGAGCGGGAGCCGGGTATGGAGTACGAACAGGAAGTGGATGAGGAATGGCTGCGGGGCGAACAGGAATACATGGCCTTTACCGATCGGGTGGCCCGCCACCGTGTCATGTCGGTATTGCTCTTCTTCGCGGGCCTCACCCTGGGCATGGGCATGAAGGCCTGGGTGGGACAGGATGGTGACGGTCGCGCGCTCGTTTACTACGTGGCTGACCTCATGGTGTATGCCGGAATTATCTGGCTGGTGTTCAACGAAGGCCGCAATCTCTGGTTTCACCGTAAACTCGGCAGCTGAGGTCGGTCTACCTGCCTGCCGGGGGCATGCGTGCTTGTTTTTGCGAATGCCGCGCGCTAACCTCCGGCGCTTGGCCGCGATCCATTCCCTCACCTCGGCCCGGGCGGCCAATCACTTGCTGGAAGCCTGAGCATCCCCCATGAATGGGCCCGGACGCCGAGATGCCAGGGGCCCGCCCCCGGCGCTAGTGAAGAACCTTAGACCGTCCTGACGGTATGACCGAGGAGAATACGGCGTGAACTCGACTTGCAACAACGACTGCCCCGCACCGCCGGACGGCGAGGGCAGCGTCCAGGTATCCATGGACCCCAATCTGCACATCGGCAAAGCCAGGGTGTTCGCCATTTATGGCAAGGGGGGCATTGGCAAGAGCACCACCTCCTCGAATTTGTCCGCCGCCTTCTCGCGACTGGGCAAACGGGTGATACAGATCGGTTGCGACCCCAAGCATGACTCCACCTTCACCCTGACCAAATCCATGGTGCCCACGGTGATCGACGTGCTCGAGTCCGTGAATTTCCATGATGAGGAATTGCGCCCGGAAGACTTCGTCTTCGAGGGCTATAACGGTGTCATGTGCGTGGAGGCCGGAGGTCCCCCGGCGGGTACCGGGTGTGGCGGCTATGTGGTGGGTCAAACAGTCAAACTGCTCAAGCAGCACCACCTACTGGAAGATGCCGATGTGGTGGTCTTCGATGTGCTTGGTGATGTGGTCTGCGGGGGGTTTGCCGCACCACTGCAACATGCGCATCAGGCACTGATCGTCACCGCCAATGATTTTGACTCCATCTTTGCCTTGAATCGCATTGCTGCCGCCATCGAGGCCAAGGCCAAGAATTACCAGGTGCGTATCGGTGGGGTGATTGCCAACCGCAGCGAAAATACCGATGAGATCGATCGCTTCAACAATGCCGTGGGTCTCAACCGCCTGGCGCATTTCCCGCTGCTGGACGTGATTCGTCGCAGTCGCCTGAAAAAGTCCACCGTCTTCGAGATGGAGGACGAGCCGGAATTGATCACGGCTCAGCAGGAATATATGCGCCTGGCCCAGAGTCTGCTCGATGGTGTGGAATCGCAGCGCGCCACGCCGATGAAGGATCGAGACATCTTCGATTTCCTGGGATTTGATTGATGATCGCCGGAGGTATCGCATGTACCAGACCAGTGGGAGTGATCCGCGATGAAGGATAGAAAGGCCTCGGGCGCCTTCATGGGCATCCTCAGACGGTTGGGCCCGTCGGTCCTGCCGTTTGCCGATGCAGCCACCAAGGAGCTGCCATTGCCGCGGCTGTTGCGACTGGCGCTTTTCCAGGTGTCAGTCGGTATGGCCATCGTGCTACTCACCGGCACCCTCAACCGCGTGATGGTGGTGGAGATGGGTGTTCACGCCTGGCTGGTGGCCCTGATGGTTTCCCTGCCTCTGCTCTTTGCCCCCCTGAGGGCCCTGTTGGGCCACCGGTCGGACAATCATCGATCCGCTTTTGGGTGGCGCCGGGTGCCCTATCTCTGGTTTGGCACACTGTTGCAGTTCAGTGGCCTGGCCATCATGCCGTTTGCCCTGCTGGTGCTCGCCGATGGCAGCGGGCCCGCCTTCCTGGGGCCCCTGGCTGCGGCCCTGGCCTTCCTGCTGGTAGGAGCAGGCCTGCACACCACTCAGACGGCCGGCCTGGCCCTGGCCACGGACCTGGCAGCCCCCGAGCAGCGTCCCCGGGTGGTGGCCCTGCTCTATGTGATCCTGCTGATGGGTATGGTTCTGGCCTCGGGTCTGTTTGGCTGGCTGCTGACTGATTACAGTCCGGGTCGCCTGATCGAAGTGCTGCAGGGCGTGGCGGTGATCACCATTGCGCTGAATCTGTTTGCCTTGTGGAAACAGGAGTCCATCAATCAGGATCGCGCCAAGAGGCGTCATCAACCGGGGGTGCCCTTCATGGAGGCCTGGCGGTCATTCGCCTCCATGGGGCATGTCCGCCGACTGTTGGTGGTCATCGGTCTGGGCACGATGGGGTTCAACATGCAGGACATCCTGCTGGAACCTTATGGCGGTGAAATCCTGGGCATGTCGGTGTCCGCCACCACCACGCTCACGGCCCTGTGGGCCCTGGGGATGCTCATGGCCTTCTCTCTGGCCGGTTATGTGCTCACCCGAGGAGGGGACCCCTACCGGGTGGGGGCCACCGGCGCAGCCATCGGCGTGGTGGCCTTCATCATCGTGGTGCTGGCCGTGCCGTTGGAGTCCACGCTGGTCTTCCGTCTGGGCACGGGCCTGATCGGCTTTGGGGGTGGGCTGTTTGCTGTTTCCACCCTGCTGGCCATGATGGCCTTTGCCCGTCATGAGCAAAGCGGCATGGCCGTGGGAGCCTGGGGCGCCGTGCAGGCCACTGCTGCCGGGGGGGCCATCGCCCTGGGCGGCATCATCCGGGATATTGCCGGATTCATCACCGGCGGTGGGCTGCTTGGGGAGACCCTGGCAGCGCCTGCAACGGGTTATCTGGCAGTGTATTACCTGGAGATCGGTATTCTCCTGACGGCGCTCCTGGTGATGATCCCGCTGCTGCGCGAAGGCGGTCCACGCCATGGCGCGGGGGATGCCCGCTTCGGCATGCCGGATTTCCCCACCACTTGATCCTGATGGGAGTCGGGGGCGCCGTGGCGAAAAGCTGCGGCGCCCCTTTTTTTGTGGGGGAGATCCATTGCCGCAATGGCTTTCTGCCGGCGAGGCCAAAATGATGATCTGGGTCAGAAAAACGGCAGCACAGGATGCGGGAATGGCTTGGAATGGAATGGCTCCGGTGCGGTGGATGGGGGTCTAACCATTTGATTTTACATTGTGAGTCGCGTTTTTCCGGGTGGTTTTGCCTGTCTGTGCGGAGGCCGTAGGCCAGCTTGACATTTAACCCTGTCAACGTAGACTTACAACCAGACTGAAGCAGGGGTTTTTGAATCGGAAACGCTCTGCCAGGTAACAAGTTGAAAAAAGATTGTTCAGGGAGTTTTCCGGGCCTTGGGTGCCGGAATCCGCAGGATCTGATTCAAGTCTCAACCTTGGCTGCATGTGTGTGATGCGGCGGTTGAAAACATCCCGGCCTCCACAGGGGCCTGGTCTTAAACCAAGAGGGCTTTATCAATGAGTGAATACAGACCGAGCAAGCCAAGCAACCCCAGAGACGACTGGAAGCTGTGGCTGGTGGTTAACCCCGGCACCTGGCTGATGCCCATCCTGATGGCTGTCCTGGTTGTTGCTCTGGCTGTGCACGCTTTCGTGTATGCCAACGACAGCTACAACCCGCTGACCTATGATGCGTCTGCGGAAGTTTCCGAGTAAGTCTGGATTCTTCTGAATCCAAACGACTTCTTGATTACACGTTAGAGGGTATTCCCAATGAATGACAGCATCTCCGGTCTGACCGAAGAACAAGCCAAGGAATTCCACGAGCAGTTCAAGACCACCTTCACCGTGTTCATGGTGTTGGCGGCAGCTGCCCACTTCCTGGTGTACCTGTGGAGACCTTTCTACTAAGGTCTTTACCGTCACCTCGTTTGAGGTAGCGGTGCGGGTAGAGGGGGTTTGGTGTATCCTTCGGCGTGGGGCGGACATTTGCAGAGGCCCGTCCCCCGCCAAGGGTTCCACCAACCCCCTCTACTTTTTTGCGTTTATGACATGCCTGCCTTCGCAATCCTGCATCTCACTCCTGGACAGGCTGAGCGCCTGGATGCTGGTGCGCCAGCCAACCTCCCCCCTGACCGCCTTACGTGCCCAAGCATGACGGATGAGTGGAATCCGTTGATGCGCTTCGGTTGTTTCTAGCATGCTCCAAGCTGGTTCTCCGCCCGGATTGACTCCGGGGAAGCCCTGTGCGGATTCTGATCCTGGCCACGGGATTCGGCCGGGTCTCCTGGTAACCTGCATGGGCATCATCCTGCTGGTGGTAGTCCTCGTCATGTCGGCCTGGCAGGCGAATCTGGTGGAATCCAATCAGCGTGACCGGTTATTGATCCAGGTTGTCGAGGTGGCCAACGCACTGCACTGGCGACGCGTGGATAGCCTGTCGTTCTCCATCGATGACCTGGGGACTCCGATTTTCGAGAGCATGCGGGTGCAGTTGAGGGCATTGTCCGAGCGTCATGGGGGAGGCGAACTCTGGACGGTCGCCCCGCGTGATGGCCATTGGGTCTTTGGTCCGGAAAGTCTCGATCCGGATGACCCGGATGCCAGCCTGCCGGGCACCCGTTATGAGTCCCCGCCCGATGAGCTGGCCTGGGTGTTGGAGTCTCGTCAGGCCACGACCACGCAGCCCTACACCGATGAATACGGGCAGTTCATCTCCAGCCTGGCACCGGTGGTCAACCCGCAAACGGGTGAGCTGATGATGGTTGTGGGGCTGGATGCCCCGGATGCGCTGTGGTGGTCGGAGATTCATCGTGGCAGCCGACCCGCCTGGCTGGCGGGTATGGGGTTGTTGATGGTCTTTGGTCTGGGCGTGGCCATTGTGACCCGACGTGGCCGCACCGGTGCCGTTCACCCCGCGGCACCCTACCTGGAGGCGGCGTTTGTCCTGGTCAGTGGCCTGTTGCTTACGGGGCTCGGGGTCAGCGTGGCCCAGCAACTCGATCAGCGCGAGCAGCAGGCGGCGTTTGCGCACTTGGTGGCGCTGCACTCCCAGGCCGGGCACCAGTCACCCTCATCGAATTCATCGATGTTCCCGCCCTTGAGCCAGACTCATGAGAGGGCCGGGGACCGGGCCTGGGGTGTGGGGGCTGTGGGACTGCTTTTCACGCTGCTGGCGACCATGCTGGTCATGCTGCTGAGGGTCAGGCAGTTATCCGTGGAGCGGCAGGTTCAGGAGCGCTCCGGGGAGCTCAGGAAGAGTCAGGTCATGCTCAAGGCCATCACTGATGTGGCCCAGGATGCCATCATCATGATGGACCCCGATGGTCGGGTGGTCTTTTGGAACCGTGCGGCGGAACGTCTACTGGGTCATCCTCGAGATGAAGCCCTGGGGCGCGATATGCACCAGTTGCTGGTGCCGGGCGGTCCGCCTCCTGCGGTGGGGCGGGCGATGCGTCACTTCGCTCACACAGGCGCCGGACAGGCCGTTGACCAGATTGTGGAGGTCTCCGCCCAGTGTCGTGATGGCAGCCGAATGACCGGTGAACTCTCCCTGTCATCACTGCAGATGAACGATGGCTGGTATGCCGTGGGCATCTTGCGGGATGTCGGGCGACGCAAACGGATGGAGCGCCGCCTGATTCGTCTGAACGAATGTCTGGCCAGCCTGGGGCCCGATTACCAGGAAAATATCACGCGGATCACCCAGGTGTGCGGCGAACTGCTGGAGAGCGAGGCGGCGCTGTATAACCGGCTCAAGGAAGGTCGGCTCTTCGCCCTGGGGCGTTGGCAAACACCCCAGGACATGCCGTTGAGCGACACGCCCGAGGGGCATGTCTGTTATGACGTGATCAATGGCACCCTGGGGGATGCGTATGTGAGCGGGGATTTGATGCAGACGCCCTATGCTGAGCGGGACCCCTATGTAAAACGCTATGGGCTGAAGTCCTATCTGGGCCATGCCGTCCGTTGTCAGGGTGAGGTGGTCGGGAGTCTCTGTGTCGTATCGACCCGCCACATGCAGCCCACGGATGAGGATGAACGTATCCTGGGAATTCTGGCGGCGGCACTGAGTGCCGAGGAGGGGCGTCATCTGGCGATGAGCCGGTGGCAGGAGGCCAAGGAGCAGGCAGAGCGAGCCAACCAGGCCAAATCGGACTTTCTGTCGCGCATGAGTCATGAATTGCGCACCCCCATGAATGCGGTCCTGGGTTTTTCCCAGTTGCTCGAGGCGGATCCATCCCTGGGCGAGGAACAGCAGGAGAGTGTGAAGGAGATCCTGCGGGGTGGGCGCCATCTGCTGGATCTGATCAATGAAGTGCTGGATCTGGCTCGGGTGGAGTCCGGCCGGATTGAACTGTCCATCGAGTCGGTGCCGCTGGCCGATGTGGTCAGGGATTGTCTGACACTGTTGCGACCATTGGCTCGGGACAAGGGCGTCACGATCCACGTGGGTCAGGTGGATCAGGTGCTGATGGCGGACCGCACCCGGCTCAAGCAGGTGCTGATCAATCTCATCTCCAACGCCATCAAGTACAACCGGCCCCAGGGTTGCGTGTGGCTGGATACCGAGGTGAATGCCGATAGCGTGCGGGTGCGCGTGCGTGACACGGGGCGGGGTATACCCGAACATCTCCGGGATTCCCTGTTCCAGGCCTTTGCCCGGCTTCACGAGGACGGCGATGAATCCATCGAGGGCACGGGCATCGGTCTGGCCATCAGTCAGCGTCTGATGGAGCTCATGGGCGGAGTGATTGGTATGGACAGGCTGGAGCAGGGGAGCTGCTTCTGGTTCGAACTCAAGGCAGGTGAGCCGGCGAGTTGCGGGCCTGGGGATGAGACCGGGCCGGCGCCTTCTCTGCCCGTCGACATGACGGGGCAAGATCGTCCGTTCACGGTGCTGCACGTGGATGACAATCCCGCCAATCTACGCCTGGTCGAGCACGTGCTGCGTCAGCGGGTGGGTGTGCAGGTGCTCAATGCCCCCTCGGGCGGCCTGGGTCTGGAACTGGCCCGAGGACATCGACCGGATTTGATCATTCTGGATATCAACATGCCGGGGATGAACGGCTATGATGTGCTACAGCACCTGCGTCAGCAGTCAGAGACAGCCCGCATCCCGGTGATTGCCTTGACCGCCAACGCCACCGAAAGGGATGTGGAGAGAGGTCACGAGGCAGGTTTTGATCGCTACCTCACCAAGCCGCTGGACATGGCAGCCTTCATACAGGTGGTGGATGCTTTTCTGAAGACGCCGAAAGTGGATCCCACAGAGGTATGAGATCCACCGCAAGTCCTCAGTCACGACGCCCGCCATGGTGAGTCTGCTCTCGTTCCAGTAACAGCAGGGTCCGCAGGAGGTGCTGTTCATCCTCTGGATTCAGGTCGAAGAATCGTCCGCCCACCAAGCGTAGTCCCTTGCCCTTGTCCTCTCTGGCGAATCGCACCTGTAGCCCGCAGTCGATGGGCGGGATGCCGGGGAGCGTCAGACCTTTGACGTTGAGCAGTTCCCTGGCGCCGATCGGTGTATCCAGGTCGAAATAGGCGCGCAGCCCACCCAGAGAGACATCCACCAGCCGACCGGTGAACTGACGCCCTTCGCGATTGGTCAGTGTCAACGGGGTGTCCAGGGCCTGTTCCACGGGTGTGCGGAAATGGGTGCGCTTCTGTTCCGAATCCATGTGTTCGGGAAGTCCCAGTACATAGAAGGCCACACCATCGTGCTCGCCGGTGTGCAGCACCTTGGAGCAGAAATGGGCGCCCATCTCACCGATGATGGCGTATACATGCATGGGTTGCCTGGGGGCGACCCTCAGGTGGCCCTGGTAGGGCACGAGTTCTTCCAGGAACAACCATCCATGGGAAGGGTCCATGCGCAATATGCGGCTGTTGAAGAACTCCTGTTCGTTTCCCAGTCGCACGCTCAGTGGAGCACCGCGCGCTTCCAGTTCCCTCAGTTGTGAAAGGATGTCGTCCGCAGTCATCATCGGGCGTCCCAATTCTATGGCCGGCGCGTGACGGGCCAGTGTCTGCATCTGTGCCATGGCGCTTGCTCTCCCCATGCGGGCAGGTGTGCCTACGGGTTTGACTAAACCCATCAATATAAGGTTAGCACAGCGTGAGATACATGGCGGCTGGGAATCGCCGCCGGATGATGTGCGGGATCAGGCTTTGGTGATCGGGCGGGAGGAACTGGCCGAGAAGGCGCGGCCGTGGGGGTCGTAGAGTTCGGTGCGGGCTTCCTCTCCGCGCAGGATATGCAGCGCCTGGTCCACCCGGCGTCGGCTGGTTTCCACCACACCGCCATTGACCTGATTCAGGCGATGGCAGTGAGACATGACTTCCACCAGGCGCTCCCAGACGGGACGCAGTACACCGTCTTCGTCCCAGTCGCGCAGCACTCGGTCCATGCCATGCGCGTTGGTCTCATAACCTTCCCGTTGCAGCAATTCCGTTTGTTGACGGGTCAGCGCTTCCAGTGCTTGCACGCGGACCTGTTTATCGGCCACGGCAGCGTTCAGTTCGTCCAGGTCGCGGGATGCCAGGGCTGCGCCCTCACGCTGCAGGGCGGATTCCAGGCTGGTGGCCTCACGCACGGACTGGCTGAGGATCTGGTCCAGGTGTTCGGGGAAGGGGGTGGGGTTCATGTGATCAGAACAGATTTTCCGATTTCATGAGCCCTTCCGCCACGTCCTGGGCATTCACCTGATAACTCCCATCCTGGATGGCCTGACGCAGTTCGGCGACGCGTTTTTCGTCCACCTGGGGCTGGGAAGCCGCGGTCTGCTCCAGGTCGCTGAGGCGTCTCGCTGCCCCGGTGAGCGTGATCTTGTCGGCCGTATTGTCGGCCGGGCTCGGGGTCTGACCGGCCCCTTTGCCGCCACGAGCGCTCTCGGTGGTGCCACGACTGTCACTGGCACCCCGCGCCTGCGGCTGGCTTAGATTCTTGACTTCGATGGACATATCCGTTCCTCGCACATACAAATACCGCCTCTGATGGTCCTTTTATCGGCTCGTCCTGGGAATTCTTTAACCCGCATTATGTGTCGGGCGTCACATATTAACACCCACCACGCCGGCGGAGAGTACGCGCCCCTCCACGACGCGTCGGGATGACAGATTGCGTACCCGTACCCGGTCCCCGTAGGCGCCGTCAGCCATGGCCTCGCCCGCCATGCGCACGCTGATCGCAGCGTTCTCTGATAACAGGGTGACCCGCTCGCCGCGATGCACCAGCCGCTGCGGCTCCACCATGTGGGGCGTGAGCACGGTACCACCGCGCAGGGCGCGACGCAGCACCATGTGATTGGCGCGTTCCGGGTCTACAAGATAGCCGCTGTGCAGGCCATCGAGTGCCTTGCGTTCCAGACGTATGTCAGTTGAGGATAGTACAGCCCTGCGAGGCAGGGAACGGTCGAGCACCACGACCTCGCCGCTCACGTTCACCTGCATGGGTACATACAGGTTCCAGGGCGAGGGGCCTGGGCAGCGGACCCCCACGGTGGTGTTGCCCACCATGCGTCCTCCGGGCGGAAGATCGGCCTCCAGGGGGGCGCCGCAGGCCCGCAGTCGCAGTCTCGGATCCAGTCTTCCCGGGACTACGCGGACCTCCAGATCGTCGCCGTGATGTTGCCGGGCCTGTTCGGTGAGAAATTCCCGGGCGGCGTTGAGAATATTGGCATGAGGTTCCACCTCCGAGGCCAGGGTTGTGGGTGGCAGTACCAGTAGGCACAGGGTCAGGCACGCCAGGACGGATCTGCTCCATCCACGACGTTTACGCATGACGCGGGATCCATGGGGCGGGTGCATGAGACAGGCATGTCTGACTTGGTTCATAATCGTACTCCGCGCATTCGTTGCCGGGATTCCGGCACCGGGGGCTGTTGGTGTGAAGGGATGCAATCCCAATGCCAGATCAGGCATCAAGGATTGCCCCGAACCGCCGATAACCCGGTAGATTGGCCATGTTTATCCCCGGGTGTTCCGCAGGAGGGGCCCATGAGCGACTTGTTGGATGGTGTGAATCGGCGTACCCAGATGGTCGGGCAGAACCGCCTCGAGCTGTTGCTGTTTTCTCTGGGTACGCGACAGATGTTTGCCATCAACGTCTTCAAGGTGCGCGAGGTGATCGCCTGCCCACCACTGAATCGCATGCCCAGCGCCCACTCCGTGGTGCGCGGTGTGGCCACCTTGCGTGGGCAAACCGTCTCGGTGGTGGACCTGGCCCAGGCCATCGGTATGGCAGCACCGGAACACGAGCAAAAGGCCTTCGTCATCCTCACCGAGTTCAACCGCTCGGTGCAGGGTTTGCTCGTGGCCTCGGTGGATCGCATCATCAATCTCAACTGGGATCAGATCCGCCCGCCCCCTCGGGGCACTCACAAGGACAGCTTTTTGACGGCCGTCACTCAGGTGGAGGATCGGCTGGTGGAAATCATCGATGTGGAAAAGGTGCTGGAAATGGTGACCGGTCCCTCCAAGGATGTGGATGAGGCCCTGTCCCGGGCCATCCGCGAGGGCGGGCGGGTACGCCGGGCCCTGGTGGCGGATGACTCCTCGGTGGCCCGCAAGCAGATCGTCCGCGCGCTCGCCCAGATCGGTGTTGAGGCCATCGTGGCCAATGATGGTCAGCAAGCGCTCACCAAGCTCAAGGAAATGGCTCAGCAAGGCCCTATTGATGAACAGATCGGCATGGTGATCTCGGATATCGAGATGCCCGTCATGGATGGATACACGCTTTCTTCCGAGATCCGCCAGACAACGGATTTGTCTGGCCTGTACATCCTGTTACATTCTTCCTTGAGTGGTACCTTTAACGAGGCCATGGTGCGTCAGGCAGGGGCGGACCGATTTTTGCCGAAGTTCAGTCCCGATGAGCTGGCTGAGGCCGTGCTGGGCCACCTGCAGCCCGAAGAGGTCGGGCAGTAACGGACACAGGGCAGGGGGCTGCCATCGGCGGCAACTCGTTGCCGCCCGCGGGGCCATTTGCGGGTATACTGCGTTTTCCGGTTCATCACCGGAGGCAGGCACAATCCATTAACCGGGAAGCACCAAAACATTGTCATCAGGCCCGATCGAACCCCAGGATTACGAGGACTTCAAGATCTTTCTTGAGCGGTCCTGCGGTCTTGTGCTGGGAGATAACAAGCACTACTTGGTGACCAGCCGGCTGTCCCGGCTGATGAAGGAATTCTCCGTTGCTTCGGTCAGCGAGTTGCTCAAACTGCTCAAGCGCGGTGGCCGCTCCGGTCTGCGTGAACGGGTGATCGAAGCCATGACCACGAACGAGACCTACTGGTTTCGGGATGTCTTCCCCTTCGAGATCCTCAAGAATCAGATCTATCCGGAACTGGCCAAAAAATCCCCCGGTTCCACGGTGCGCATCTGGTGCGCTGCCTGTTCCTCCGGCCAGGAACCCTATTCCATCAGCATGGCCACCAGCGAATATCTGCAATCGCGAGCCGGCAGCCTCAGGGATGTGCAGATCCTTGGCACGGATATCTCTGGTGCCGTGCTGCGCGAAGCCAGGGAAGGCAGCTACGACTCCCTGGCCGTGGCCCGGGGGCTGTCGCTGGATCGGCGCAATCGGTTCTTCATCCAGAAGGGCGACCGTTGGGAAGTGAAGCCGGAGATCAAGGCCCGTGTCAGTTACCGGGAATTCAATCTCCTGGACAACTACAATGCCATGGGGCGATTCGATATCGTCTTCTGTCGTAACGTGTTGATCTACTTCTCTCTCGAGTCCAAGCGGACCATTCTCAAGCGCATCTCCCAGATCCTTAATCCGGGCGGCTACCTCTTCCTGGGGGCCTCTGAGTCCATGGCCAATTATTCCGACGCCTTCGAGATGGTGCGCTGCAGCCCGGGCGTGGTCTACCGCCTCAAGAAGTAACTGTTCCGCGGCGTCAAACTTTCGACTTTCCTCATCGTGCCCTGGTCTCCTCCGGCGGTTTCTTGCCGGATTGCCCGCTCTTCCTGGTTTAACCTCCTCTCCAAGTGATTGAAAAAGCGCTTATTCGGCGCATGGCATGCTGTTTGCATTTCGACTGACAAGAGATTTTCTTGAGGTCGAAGATCATGCCGCTCTCATTTGACAACGCCCTGGGTATTCACGATGCAGCGCTGCAGGTGCGTTCCAAGCGCATGGAGCTGCTCGCGTCCAATATCGCCAACGCTGACACCCCCAATTACAAGGCCCGCGACCTGGATTTCCGGCAGGTGCTCAAACAGCAGCATCAACCGGACCAGTTGTCCATGCGTCGAACCCATGCATCCCACCTGGACGCGGCAGGCGGCGGCGGAGGCCTGGGGGAGCCGTTGTACCGGGTGCCGACTCAGCCTTCCCTGGACGGCAATACGGTGGATCCGCAACTGGAGCAGTCGGCCTTTGCCGAGAATGCTGTTCAGTACCAGGCGAGCCTGGATTTTCTGGGTGACAAGTTTACGGGCCTGCGCAACGCCTTCAAGGGCGGCCAGTAGGCCGGGGGATTGAATCATGAGCAACATGTTCAAGGTCTTTGATGTTTCCGGCTCGGCGTTGAGCGCCCAGTCCGTCAGGCTCAACACCATTGCCAGCAATATGGCCAATGCGCAGGTGGGCAGCACCACCGAGGAGGGGGCCTACCGCTCCAAGCAGCCGGTGTTTCAAACGGTGATGGATCAACTCAATCCCAACAGTTCCACGATGCCGGTGCGCGTCATGGACATCGTGGAAAGCGATGCGCCAGCGCGGGCGAAGTATGAGCCGGCGCATCCCCAGGCCAACGAGGATGGGTATGTCTTCATGCCCAACGTGAACATGGTGGATGAGATGGCCAACATGATCTCGGCCTCGCGCAGTTATGAAAACAATGTGGAAGTCATGAACACCACCAAGCAACTGCTGCTGCGCACGCTTCAGCTGGGGCAGGGCTAAGGAGGTATGAACCATGAGCGTTGATCTGAACATGCTGGAGGGACTGGGGCTTTCGTCGACCAATACCCAGCGTGCCGACAAGAGTCAGCAGGGCGAGTTGGGTCAGGAGGATTTCTTCAAGCTCATGATCACCCAGTTGCAGAACCAGGATCCCTTCGAGCCCATGGAGAACGGGGATTTTCTGGGGCAGATGGCCCAGTTCGGTACGGTGAATGGCATCGGCGAGTTGCAGAAGTCCTTTGAGGGCATCGCCCAGTCCGTGCAATCGGCCCAGACCCTGCAGGCGGCAAGCCTGGTGGACCGTGAGGTGCTGGTGCCGGTGGATATGGCGGGTCTTGGACCCGAGGGCGGCGTGCGGGGGGCGCTGGATCTCAAGTCCTCCGCCGAAGAGGTGACCGTGGGTGTCTATGACGCTGCGGGTGCACTGGTCAGGCGCATTCCCATGGGGGCTCAGGCTTCGGGGATGCAGTCATTCCATTGGGACGGCATGACCGATCAGGGCGAGCGGGCACCAGCCGGTGTCTACGAGTTTCGCGCCAATGCGGTGCGGGACGGCAGCAGCGAGCAGCCTGAACTGCTGCTGAATTCCCGCGTGGAGAGTGTGCGCACGGATCAGAGAAACGGCGGCATCAAGCTGCAAATCGAGGGTTTTGGGGAGATGGATTTCTCCGAGGTACGACGCATCGGCTGATGCATCTCGCCATCGGCTGATCATCACTATGAGGGGTATAGCATGCCATTCAATATCGGACTGACGGGACTGAACGCGGCCACCAAGGATCTGGAGGTGACCGGCCACAATGTCTCCAACGCCTCCACCGCGGGCTTCAAGGGGTCCCGGGCGGAGTTTGCCGACGTGTTCGCTTTGTCATACGCCGGGGTTTCCAATCTGGCCACCGGCAGTGGGGTGCAATTGTCGGATGTCTCCCAGCAATTCAATCAGGGAGACCTGGAGTTCACCCAGAATAACCTGGACCTGGCACTGAACGGCCGCGGTTTCTTCACTGTCGAGCGTGACGGCATCCGCGAGTACACCCGTGCCGGCCAGTTCATAGCGGACAAGGAGGGGTTCATCATCAATTCTGCCGGGCAGCGGTTGCAGGGCTATCCACCCGAAGGGGGTGCCGATGTGGGGGATATCCGTTTGACCACGGGAGAGGCCGAACCGCAGGCGACGACTGAGATTGAGGCCTTGATGAATCTGAGCGCGGCCGCGCCCACGATCCCGGCGGATCCGGCGGATCCTGCGGTCACTATAGACCCAGAGGATCCCGAGACCTATAACGAGTCGACTTCCCTGACTGTTTATGACTCACGAGGGGGGGAGCATACGGTGTCCTTGTTTCTTCAGCGAACTGACGAAAACACTTGGAATGTTGAGGCTTTCGCTGAAACCGATCCGGCCATTGGGCCTGAAAGCCGAGGGGCCGCCGACCTGACCTTTAATGAGGACGGGACGTTGGATACCGTCGCTCCTGATCCTTTCAACCTGGGTTTTGACCCAGGCAATGGGGCAGAGCCGCTGGATATTGACGTCGATTTCACTGAAACCACCCTTTATGGCGATCGCTTCAGCGTCAGCCGTCTCAAGCAGGACGGCTTCGCCCCGGGTCAGCTCATCGATGTGAGTGTGGAGTCCGATGGCACCGTGTTCGCGCGGTTTACCAACGGCGTCAACCGCTCCCTGGGCCAGGTGGCCGTGGCCAGCTTCGATAATCCACAGGGGCTTCAACCGGTGGGAGGCACCAACTGGGTGGAGACCTTCGGATCCGGTGAGCCCCTGATGGGTCGTGCCGGTGATTCCGGTTTCGGTCTGATTCAGGGCGGCGCATATGAGAACTCCAACGTGGATATCGCCGAGCAGCTGGTGAACCTGATCACGGCCCAGCGCAATTATCAGGCGAATGCCCAGGTGATCAGCACTGCCGACACCATCACCCAGACCATCATCAACATCCGGTAACGGAAAGGGTAAGGCCTCATCATGGACCGCATGCTCTATATCGCCATGACCGGTGCCCGGGAGGCGGCGCATTCCCAGGAGGTGAACAGCCACAACCTGGCCAATGCCAGCACCACCGGGTTCAAGAAGAACCTGGAGGCATTCATCAACCACCCCATGCATGGCCCGGTGTACGACTCCCGGGACTATGTGCAGCTGGAATCCATGCGCGCCGATTTTGCCCACGGACCGCAGATCTCCACCGGTCGCGATCTGGATGTGGCGGTGCAGGGGGATGGCTGGATCGCTGTGCAGGGCGCCGATGGCAATGAGGCCTTTACCCGGGCCGGTAACCTGCAGGTGGATGCTCTGGGCCTGTTGACGACGGTCGACGGTCGACCGGTATTGGGGGATGACGGTCCCATCGCCATCCCGCCATCCGAGACGCTTCTCATCGGTGGTGACGGCACCATCAGTGTGCGTCCACTGGGGCAGCAGCCCAACGTCCTGGCGGAAGTGGGCCGCGTGAAACTGGTGAATCCGAATCTGCAGGACCTGGAACGCGGCGAGGATGGCCTGTTCCGGCGTGCGGACGGTGGCGTCGAGCCGGCGGATGCCCAGGTGAGGCTACAGTCCGGCATGCTGGAGGGCAGCAACGTGAACACCGTGGAAGCCATGGTCAACATGATCGAACTGTCTCGTAACTTCGAGACACAAGTGAAGCTCATGAAAACCTCCGAAGAACTGGATCGCAGCAGTTCGCAACTGCTGCGCATCTCCTAAGGCCCAGCCAGGAGACTCTCGTCATGAATCAAGCACTCTGGATTTCAAAGACTGGCCTGGATGCCCAGCAGACACGCATGAATGTGGTGTCCAACAACCTGGCCAACGTCAATACCACGGGCTTCAAGAAGGGGCGCGCCTCCTTCGAGGATCTGATCTATCAGACCATCCGCCAGCCCGGCGCCCAGGAGGCCCAGAACAACCAGCTGCCCACCGGTCTGATGACCGGTGTGGGGGTGCGCACCGTGGCGACGGAGAAGATATTCGCCCAAGGAAATCATACTCAGACAGACAATGCCCTGGATCTTTCCATCCAGGGGCGAGGGTTCTTCGAGATCCTCACCCCGGAGGGCAACGTGGCCTACACCCGTGATGGCAGCTTTCAGTTGAACGCCGATGGACAGATGGTGATGTCCAATGGTTACGAATTACAGCCGGGGATCTTCATCCCCGAGGGCACCAAGAGCATCCACATCAGTCAGGATGGCATCGTCAGCGCCACCCTTCAGGGCGAGGAAAACGCTCCGGTGGAAGTGGGCAACATTCAGCTGGCGGATTTCGTCAATCCCGCCGGCCTGGAGCCGGTGGGGCAGAACCTGTTCGTGGAGACTGCCGCCAGCGGGGCGCCCCAGCAGGGCAACCCGGGTCAGGATGGCCTCGGCCGGTTGATGCAGGGCTCCCTGGAAAGTTCCAACGTCAATATCGCCGAGGAACTGGTGAACATGATCGAGACCCAGCGGGCCTACGAGATCAATTCCAAATCCATTTCCACCGCCGACCAGATGATGCAGTTCCTCAACCAGAACCTGTAATCAGGGTGATGTATCGGGGCATTGAAGGGGTAAGACCATGAACAGACAGCGATCCACACATGCATGTGGCAGTGCAGGTCGGCCCGGTCTGCCGCGACTGGGGCTGGTCGTGGTTCTTATGTCCCTATGGCTGGGGGGCTGCGCCACCATGACGCCGGTGGAGCGCGGTGACGACCCGAAGTTCACCGCCATCACGCCGCCACAGCCGCTGCCTCCAGAGCAGAATAACGGCGCCATCTTCCAGCCCACCTCCAACCAGGGGCTGTTCGCTGATTATAAGGCCCGCCAGGTGGGGGATGTACTCACGGTGGTCCTGGCGGAGCGCACGCAGGCCCGCAAGTCGGCCAGTACCTCCACCAGCAAGGAATCCAACGCGAACCTGAATAATCCCACAGTGCTGGGTCGGCCGGTCACCCGCGGTGGTGTGCCCTTGCTGGATGCCTCTGTGGGCGGCTCCCGGGAGTTTGACGGCGAGGCCGACGCATCCCAGAGCAACCAGCTGGATGGCTCCATCACCGTGATGGTCTCCCAGGTCCTGCCCAACGGGAACCTGGTGGTGCAGGGAGAAAAATGGCTGCAGATCAACCAGGGGCAGGAATTCATTCGCCTGCGGGGCATTGTGCGTCCCGTGGATATCCGTGCCGACAACACGGTGAACTCCAATCAGATTGCCGATGCCCAGGTGGCCTATGGTGGCAGCGGCACTCTGGCGGACAGCAACAACCCCGGCTGGTTGACGCGATTCTTCAACAGCCCCGTGTGGCCCTTCTAGGGGAGAGGCGTTCATGAAATCCATACGCACATTACTGATCGTCTGGGCCCTGGCCGTGATGTCACTGGGGCTGATGCTGCCTGCGCCGGTGGATGCTGCCGACCGGGTCAAGGATCTGGCCTCGGTGGATGGGGTGCGCAGCAACCAGTTGATCGGTTACGGTCTGGTGGTGGGCCTGGACGGCACGGGCGACCAGACCACCCAGGCCCCGTTCACGGTCCAGAGCCTCAAGAACATGCTGGGGCAATTAGGCGTGACCATTCCGCCCAATGTGAATCCACAGTTGCGCAACGTGGCCGCGGTGATGGTGCATGCGGATCTGCCGCCATTTGCCAAACCCGGCCAGACCATTGATGTGACCGTCTCTTCCATCGGCAACGCCGGCAGCCTGCGCGGTGGCAGTCTGCTCATGACGCCGATGAAGGGGGCTGATGGTCGTACCTATGCCATTGCCCAGGGGAACCTGGCCGTTGGTGGACTGGGGGTGGAAGGAGCCGATGGCTCCCAGGTGACCGTGAACGTCCCCAGTGTGGGCCGTATACCCAACGGGGCCTCGGTGGAGCGTGAGGTGCCCTCCGGTTTTGCCCGGGGCAATCACCTCACCCTCAATCTGCACCGGCACGATTTCACCACGGCCAATCGGCTCAGTGATGTCATCAATGACACCATGGGTCCCGGCACTGCCCATCCAGTGGACGGCACATCGGTGCGGGTGAGTGCCCCTCAGGATCCGGGCCAGCGGGTCACCTTCATCTCCATGCTGGAGAACCTGCGGGTGCAGCCCGGTGACCCGCCGGCCAAGGTGATCGTCAACTCGCGCACGGGCACCGTGGTCATCGGCAGCAATGTTCAGGTCAGCCCGGCGGCTGTGTCCCACGGCAACCTGACCGTGACCATCACCGAGAGACCCCAGGTCAGTCAACCGGCTCCCCTGGGCCAGGGGGAGACCGTGGTCACCCCGCAGACGGACATTCAGGTAGCCCAGGAAGATGCCCGCATGTTCCTGTTCGATCCGGGGGTGTCGCTTGATGAGATCGTGCGTGCCGTGAATGAGGTGGGGGCGGCCCCGGGGGACCTGGTGTCCATCCTGGAAGCCCTGCGTGAAGCCGGTGCCTTGCGAGCCCAGTTGGTCATCATTTGATCCGGGACGGGAGCCGCTGCCATGAGTGCCTACATCGCCAACAGCTTTAATTACACGGATATGGCAGGTCTGGGTGAGCTGCGGGGCCGTGTGCAGAGCCAGTCGCCCGAGGCGGCCGACGAGGTGGCGCGGCAGTTCGAGGCCCTGTTCATCCAGATGATGATCAAGAGCATGCGTGAGGCCGCGCCAGCAGAAGGCCTTCTTAACAGCCAGCAGACCCGCATGTTTGAAGGCATGTTCGACCAGCAGGTGGCGCTGGATATGGCTCAAGGGCAGGGGATCGGTCTGCGTGAACAGGTGGCAAGGCAGCTGTCGGGACCGGAGGCACGGCGCGACGACGACCGGGCACTGGAAATGCCCACGCATCGAGTGCCCGCCTTGCGTGCCGCCATCGAGGCGGCGGTGGCGGCACCGACTGCATCCGCTGGTCATGACCATGCCGTGGAAGCTGGCAGCGTGAAGCCCGGCCAGAGTGTGGGGGTAGCCGGTGGTGATGGATCGTGGTCGCCACAGTCCCCTCAGGAGTTCATTCGCGACGTCTGGCCCCATGCACAGCAGGCCGCAGCCGAACTGGGCGTGGCTCCCGAGGTGCTGGTGGCCCAGTCCGCCCTGGAAACAGGCTGGGGGCAACATGTGATTCATCACGGGGACGGGCGCAGCAGTCATAACCTGTTCGGCATCAAGGCGGACAGCCGCTGGCAGGGTGACCGGGCCACGGTACAGACCCTGGAATATGTGCAGGATCTGCCCCAGTTGGAGCGGGCCCAGTTCCGTTCTTATGACGGTGTGGCCGAGAGCTTTGCAGATTATGTGGATTTCCTGCGCGGTAATCCTCGCTACCGGCATGCGCTGGAGGCTGCTGGTGATCCGGAACAGTATGTGCGCGGCTTGCAGGATGCAGGCTACGCCACCGATCCCGACTACGCGGACAAGATTCTGAACATCATGCGGCGTGGCACACTCAGCGACACCCTGGCCGGACTCAAGTCTGGCGGCGAGTGGCCGCTATCCTGAAGGAGGTAACGATCATGTTCATGCACCCCATTCATTTCACACTGCGGACTGCCGCCAGGAGGGCATCATGAGTGCTGGACTCTTTGGTATTGCCACCTCCGGGCTCAATGCGGCGCAGCGTGCGCTGGATACCACCGGCCACAATATCTCCAACGTGAATACCGATGGCTACAGCCGTCAGCGGACAGAGCAGGAAACCCGTCCGGCTCAGTTTTCGGGAGGGGGGTATATCGGCAAGGGCGTTGACGTGACCACCGTGCGACGGATGTACGACGAGTTCGTGCAGACCCAGTTGCGCAACAACACCACGGCCAGTGAGTATCACAGTACACAGCGGGATTTCATCAGCCGGGTGGATAACCTCCTGGCCGATCCGGCTGCGGGCCTGTCGCCTGGTCTGCAGCAATTCTTCTCGGCCACCCAGGAATTGGCCAATGACCCCACCTCCAGCGCCAACCGCACCGTGTTGATCTCGGAGTCCCAATCACTGGTGGATCGCTTCAAGTTCCTGAGCCAGCGGCTCAGCGACCAGCAGACCATCGTGGATGGCCAGATTGGCGCGGGGGTGGATGAGATTAATGGATACAGCGACTCCATCGCCCGACTGAACCAGCAGATTGTGGCCGCTCAGGGCCGGGGTCAGCCTCCCAATGACCTGCTGGACAAGCGGGACCAGATGGTCCTGGAACTGTCCAAGTTCGTGGACGTGAGAACCACCGTGCAGGATGACGGAGCCATGAACGTCTTCATCGGCCGTGGCCAAGGAGTGGTGCTGGGCAACAAGGCCACGCCGTTGTCCGCTAACCGCCCGACACCGGGGGCGCCCCTGGAGATCACGTTCGGTGCCCAGGGGGATAAGGGCGTCAATGTCACCAACCTGATCTCAGGCGGCAAACTGGGTGGTCTGCTGGACCTGCGCAGCTCGGTGCTGGACGAGGCCCAGAATGAACTGGGGCGGGTCGCGGTTTCCGTTGCTGTGGGGTTCAACAATCAGCATCAGGCGGGACTGGATCTGGATGGCAATCCGGGGGAGGCCTTTTTTAACGTGCCTCGACCTGAAGTTTTGTCGGCCTCTGGAAACACTGCTGAGAAACCCAAGGTCACTATTGATCCGGAGGGTCTATCTGAATTGACGAGTCGGGATTACCGCATGACTCGTGAGGGTGGCAATTGGGTATTGGATACCGTTCCCGGCAGTTCGCCACAAACGCTTGATTTCACCAGTGGTGACCCGGTGCGCGCCGCGGGTATGTTGATTGAGGAACCCGTAGGGGCAGATGAGGGTGATAGCTTCCTGATCCGCCCAACCCGTAATGCGGCCCGGGAGATGCAGGTGAACATCACCGAGCCGGATAAACTCGCTGCGGCTGCAGGGTGGTTGGCCGATCCTGAGGTCGATGTCCAGTCCTTGAGTGTGGTGAAGCCAAACGATCTGCCAGCGACCGCGACCAATTCGGTGAATTTTAGTTTCGACAGTAATGACGAAATTGAGCCGGGGGCGGGCGTATGGAAGAAGGTGGTGGATGGCATCGAACTGGTGGTTCGCTCAGATGGTAATCCTGGAACGGTGGAACTGAACCGCAACACCGACCCAGGCCCCGGCGATAACCGTAACGGCCTGGCCCTGGCGCAGGTGCAGTCCACCGGTTACCTGGACGGGGGCAAGAGTTCCATCGAGGACGCCTACAACGGCCTGATCGGCAAGGTGGGCACACAGACCCGTCAGACTCAGGTGGCTGCCGAATCCCAGGCTCGGTTGCTGGCGGATGCCCAGGCCCAGCGGGAAAGTCTTTCCGGGGTCAATCTGGATGAGGAAGCAGCCAACCTGCTTAAATTCCAGCAGGCCTACCAGGCTTCCGCTCAGGTGATCAGCATTACCAGCACGCTGTTCGACACCCTTATCGGCGCAGTGAGGCGATAGATCATGCGTATATCCACGAGCCATATCTTCCAGAACGGCATCGACGTGATTCAGCGCCAGCAGGCCGAGCTCTCTCGCACCCAGAACCAGTTGGGCACCGGGCGCCGCATCCTGTCACCCTCGGACGACCCCAGTGGCAGTGTTCAGGCCCTGCAATTCGAGAGCCGTATCGATCAGACCAAGCAGTTCCAGCGCAACGGCGGCCTGGCCGAGCAGCGCCTGCGCCTCACCGAGGTCACCCTGGCCTCCGTGGGCGATGGCCTGCAGCGCATCCGCGAACTCTCCGTGAAGGCCAATAACGCCACAGAAACCGACGAAACCCGGCGCTACATCGCCGGCGAGATGCAGCAGGTGCTCGATGGCCTGGTGGACCTGGCCAATACCCGCGATGCCAATGGGGAGTACCTGTTCGCGGGTTACAAGTCCCAGACCCAGCCTTTTGTCACGCAGGGTGGCGAGGTCAGTTACCAGGGGGATGATAACGCCCGGCAAGTGGACATCAGCCCCGTGCGCAAGCTGGCGGTGGGAGATCCGGGTAATCAGGTATTCGGCGATGCGAATGTGCCCGGGGCACTCAAGGATGGGAATGGGACCTTCCTCACCGTGCCGAAGGAGGACAATGCGGGCTCGGGTGTCATCAGTTCAGGGGATGTGGTCGATCGCGGTGCCTGGCAAAACGCAGTGGGGGCTGTTTCGGGAGAATTGGAATATAAGGTCACTTTCGATAACGATGGCGAGACATTTTCGATCGAGGCATTCGATAACGGAGCGGGGATCACCACGCCTCCATTCGATAGCCTGCCCACGGATCAGCCCTTCCAGAGTGGCGAGGCCATTGAGTTCAATGGTATCAGCTTCGATCTCAAGGGCACTCCGGCTGACGGTGACGAGTTCACCATTCGCCCTTCCGACCCCCAAAGCCTCTTTGCCGGCGTCCAGAACATCATCGATGCCCTGCAATCCCCGGTGGGCACCAGTACCGCCCCGGTGAACAACGCCATCAACCGGGGCCTGTCCGAACTGGACAACGCCCTGGGCCACGTCCTGGATACCCGCGCCACCGTGGGTGCGCGCCTTAATGCCCTGGAGAACCAGGATAACCTCAACCAGGATCAGATCCTGCAGCTGGAGACCACCATCTCCGAGATCCGCGATCTGGACTATGCCGAGGCCATCAGTCGTTTCAACCTGCAGCAGGTGGGTTTGCAGGCGGCGCAGCAGTCGTACACGCAGGTGGCCCGCCTCTCCTTGTTTGATTACATCCGCTGATCGAAGAGGCCATAAGCTCTCTTCTCCCCTCCGGGGAGAAGAGTCGGGGATGAGGGGAGCGGTGGGCACAGTGCCTTCAGCCCCACCCTCACCCCAACCCCTCTCCCGCCAGCGGGAGAGGGGCTCAAAGACTTCTCCCATGAAGCCACTGTCATTCTCCCTTCTCCCCCTCCGGGGAGAAGGGTCGGGGATGAGGGGGCGGCGGGCACCATCCCTCTGGCCATGATAAAATCCCCGGTTTTCCCAAACATCCGTCGGAAGGCCACTCCATGCTGGAACTCAACCCGCTTTTTTCCCATATCAAGGATCTGCAAGGGCGTGTGGATGCCCTGAGGGGGTATCTTTGACTTCGATACCAAGCGCGAACGCCTGGAAGAGGTAAGCCGGGAACTGGAAGACCCGAACATCTGGAACGACCCCGACAAGGCCCAGGCCCTGGGCAAGGAGCGTTCCCACCTGGAAGGCATCGTCCATAACCTGGAGCGCATTGGCGGTGGCCTGGATGATGCTCAGGAACTGCTGGAGATGGCCCAGTCCGAGGGCGACGAGGACACCGTCCAGTCCGTCCAGTCAGACCTGGATCAATACGAATCCACCGTCGCCGGCCTGGAATTCCAGCGCATGTTCTCCGGTGAGATGGACGATACGGCGGCCTTCCTGGAGATCCAGGCCGGCTCGGGTGGCACCGAGGCCCAGGACTGGGCCGAGATGCTGCTGCGCATGTACCTGCGCTGGGGTGAACGCCGCGACTTCAAGACCGAGCTGATGGAAGTCTCCGCCGGTGAAGTGGCCGGCATCAAGAGCGCCACAGTGCGTTTCGAAGGCCCCTACGCCTTTGGCTGGCTGCGCACCGAGACCGGCGTGCACCGGCTGGTGCGCAAGTCCCCCTTCGACTCGGGGAACCGCCGCCACACCTCCTTCACCTCCGTGTTCGTCTCGCCAGAGGTGAGCGATGACATCGATATCGAGATCAACCCGGCGGATCTGCGTATCGATGTGTATCGGGCCAGTGGCGCCGGTGGTCAGCACGTGAACCGTACCGAGTCTGCCGTGCGTATCACCCACTTGCCCACCGGGGTGGTCACGGCCTGTCAGAACGGTCGTTCCCAGCACAAGAACAAGGACTTCGCCATGAACCAACTGCGCGCCAAGCTCTACGAGCTGGAGTTGCAGAAGCGCAATGCGGAAAAACAGGCCATGGAGGACAACAAGGCGGACATCGGCTGGGGTAGCCAGATTCGCTCCTATGTGCTGGACCAGTCCCGCATCAAGGACCTGCGCACCGGCGTGGAGGTGGGCAACACCCAGGCGGTGCTGGATGGTGATCTGGACCAGTTCATCGAGGCCAGCCTCAAGAGCGGCCTGTGATGCCGCTTGCGTCATTTTCCGCGGTGGAGTCTTGCCGCGTCATTCCGTTACATAGCATTCCATTGGCAGACTGATGAACGACCAGACCCAGGACGAGAACAAGCTCATTGCCCAGCGTCGGGAGAAGCTGGGCAAGCTGCGCGAAGATAACGGCGCGGCCTTTCCCAATGATTTTCGGCGCAATGTGATGGCTGGTGAGCTGCACGCCGAGTATGGCGAGCAGGAGCCGGAATGGTTCGAGAGCAACCCCATCCGCGTGGCCGTGGCCGGTCGCATGATGGCCAAGCGGGTGATGGGCAAGGCGAGCTTTACCCAGTTGCTGGACATGTCCGGGCGCATCCAGCTCTTCGTGCAGCGGGATGAGCTGCCTGAAGGGCGTTACCAGGCATTCAAGGCCTGGGACGTGGGGGATATCCTGGGGGCCGAGGGCACACTGTTCAAGACCAAGACCGGCGAGCTGTCGGTCAAGGTGGACGGTCTGCGTCTGCTCACCAAGTCGCTGCGGCCGCTGCCGGAGAAGTTCCATGGCCTGTCGGACATGGAAACCCGTTACCGCCAGCGCTACGTGGACCTGATCATGAACGAGCCGGTGCGGGAGATCTTCCGTACCCGCACGCGCATCATCCAGAGCATTCGCAATTACCTGAATGCCCGGGACTTCCTGGAAGTGGAAACCCCCATGATGCAATCCATCCCGGGTGGGGCGACGGCGCGACCCTTTGCCACCCATCACAACGCCCTGGACATGCAGTTGTTCCTGCGCATTGCGCCGGAGTTGTATCTCAAGCGTCTGGTGGTCGGGGGTTTCGAGAAGGTCTATGAGATCAACCGCAATTTCCGTAACGAGGGGCTGTCCACCCGGCATAACCCCGAGTTCACCATGCTGGAGTTCTACGAGGCCTACGTGACCTACCATGAACTCATGGATCTCACCGAGGATCTGCTACGCACCCTGACCCGGGATGTGCTGGGTACCACGACGGTGAGTTACCAGGGTGAGACCTACGACTTCGGTCAGCCCTTCGAGCGCCTCACCGTCAAGGAAGCCATCCTCAAGTACAACCCGGATCTGAATGCGGCCGAGCTGGAAGACGAACAGAAGGCCCGTGCCGTGGCCGAGCGTCTGGGTATTCCCCTCAAGGACGGGTACGGGTTGGGCAAGGTATGGATCGAGATCTTCGAGAAAACAGCAGAATCCCGTCTCAAGGATCCCACCTTCATTACCGCCTACCCCACGGAGGTCTCTCCCCTGGCTCGACGCAATGACGAGGATCCTTTCGTGACGGATCGCTTTGAATTCTTTGTCGGCGGGCGGGAGATCGCCAATGGCTTTTCCGAGCTCAACGACTACGAGGATCAGGCGGAGCGCTTCCGGCTTCAGGTGCAGGAGAAGGAGGCTGGCGATGACGAGGCCATGCATTTTGACGCCGATTACCTGCGGGCCCTGGAGCATGGCATGCCACCCACGGCAGGGGAGGGGATCGGCATCGATCGTCTGGTGATGCTGTTTACGGACTCACCTTCCATCCGGGATGTGTTGTTGTTCCCTCACATGCGGCCCGAGGCAGGCTAGGCTCCACCCATGATGACCCCGAACATGCCCGTCGCCCGCCGCATGGGGGATATCCAGCCCTTTCACGTGATGGACCTGCTGGCCCGGGCGCGGCGGCTGGAGGCCCAGGGGCGGGACATCATCCACCTGGAGATCGGTGAGCCGGATTTTCCCACCCCGGCGCCCATCGTCGAGGCGGGTCGTCAGGCCCTGGCGGATGGTCACACCCATTACACCCCGGCCACCGGGCTGCCCGCCCTGCGCGAGGCCATCGCCCGTTTCTATCAGGATGAATATGGGGTTCATGTGCCACCGGAGCGCATTGTGGTCACTCCGGGCGCCTCTGGGGCGCTGCTGCTGGTGATGGGGGTGCTGGTGAACCCGGGGGCCCAGGTGATCATGGCCGACCCCGGCTACCCCTGTAACCGGCATTTTGTGCGTGCCATGGAGGGTGAGCCGGTGGGCGTGTCGGTGGGGCCGGACACGGCCTATCAACTCACGCCGGACCATCTGGCCGATACCTGGAGCGAGCGCACCGCTGCGGCCATGGTGGCCACCCCGTCCAACCCCACCGGCACCCTCACCGAGACGCACAGCCTGAAATCCATGATCGACTTTGCCCGCGCCCAGGGCGGTAACCTCATTGTGGATGAGATCTATCAGGGGCTGGTCTACGGGGCTCAACCCATGACCGCGGCAGGCCTGTCCAATCAGGTCTTTGTGATCAACAGTTTTTCCAAGTTCTTTGGCATGACCGGCTGGCGTCTGGGCTGGGTGGTGGCCCCGGAACCCTATGTACGTGAACTGGATAAACTGGCCCAGAATCTCTTCCTGGCGGCTTCCACGCCGGCCCAGCACGCGGCCCTGGCGGCCTTTACCCCCGCCTGTCGGGAAATCCTGAATGAGCGCCGTGAGGCCTTCCAGCAGCGTCGGGACGTGCTGCTGCCGGGGTTACGTTCGCTGGGTCTGCAGGTGCCGGTCACGCCCCAGGGCGCCTTTTACATCTATGGCCACAGCACAGCCTGGGGTGAGGACAGTTTTGTCCTGGCGGAACGTCTGCTGGAAGAGGCGGGCGTGGCTGTTACCCCGGGCATCGATTTTGGCCGTTACGGGGCTGATCAGCATCTCAGGTTTGCCTACACTCGCGATGTGCCGGTGCTGGAAAGCGCGCTGGAACGACTGGGGAAGTGGCTGGCCTGAAGGGAGACGATCGCTACAAAGCGCAAAAGGGGACGGATTTAAATCCGTCCCCTTTTGGTCTCCCTTGTCTCGCTTTTATCACTTCACTCGGGGTTCGGCCTGGAGGATTTCCTCGCTGGCCTGATCCGCATACGTCTTGAAATTGTTGTGGAACAGCATGGCCAGCTTCGCCGCGGTGTCCTGGTAGGCCTGCTTGTCCTCCCAGGTGTTGGATGGGATCAGCACTTCGTCGGGTACGTTAGGGCAGGTGACCGGGATCTGTACCCCGAAGATGGGATCCTTCACGGTGTCGGATTTTTCCAGCGAGCCATCGTGGATGGCATCGATGATGGCGCGGGTGTGGGCAATGCTCATGCGCTTGCCTACACCGTATGGGCCACCACTCCAGCCAGTGTTGACCAGCCAGACGCGCACGTCATGCTCGCGGATACGCTCTGCCAGGAGTTCGGCATAGCGGGTGGGGTGCCACACCAGGAAGGGTGCGCCGAAGCAGGCGGAGAAGGTGGCCTCGGGCTCGGTGACACCCACCTCCGTGCCGGCCACCTTGGCGGTGTAACCGCTGATGAAGTGGTACATGGCCTGAGCCGGGGTGAGGCGGCTGACCGGTGGCAGCACGCTGAACGCATCGCAGGTGAGAAACACCAGGTTGCGCGGATGCCCGCCGGTACAAGGGATCTTGGTATTGGGGATGAATTCCACCGGATAGGAGCAGCGGGTGTTCTCCGTGATGGAGCTGTCGTCGAACTGCACCTCCCGGGTGTCCTTGTCGTAGACCACGTTCTCCAGCACGGCGCCGAAGCGGATGGCGTTGTAGATCTCCGGTTCGGCCTCGGGATCCAGATTGATGGCCTTGGCGTAGCAACCGCCCTCAATGTTGAACACGCCCTGGTCAGACCAGCAGTGCTCGTCGTCACCGATGAGGTAACGGTCCGGATCGGCGGAAAGGGTGGTCTTGCCGGTGCCAGAGAGGCCGAAGAAGATGGAGACGTCGCCGTCCTTGCCCTCATTGGCGGAGCAGTGCATGGAGAGAACATCCTGCTTGGGCATGATGTAGTTCATGATGGTGAAGACGCCCTTCTTCATCTCGCCGGCGTATTCGGTGCCCAGGATGACGAATTCGCCCCGGGCAAAGCACAGGCTGACGCTGGTGGGATTCTTCACGCCCAGGATGCTGGTGTCTGCCGAGGCGCGACCGGCATTGTAGATGACGTAGTCGGGTTCGCCGAACTGCTCCAGTTCTTCCGGGGTCGGGCGGATGAGCATGTTGCGCATGAACAGGGCATGATAGGCACGCTCGCAGATCACGCGGATACGGACCCGGTAACGAGGATCCCAGCCAGCGAAGCCGTCGATGACGTACAGTCGTGAGCAGGTGTTCAAATGATCCACTGCCTGGGTGCGCAGGGCATCGAAGCTGGCCGCCTCCAGGCCCACATTGACCGGTCCCCACCAGACATCATCGTTGATGTGCTCGTGGGAGACCACGCGCTTGTCCTTGGGGCTGCGACCGGTCTTGTCGCCGGAGCGGGCGATCAGGGCGCCCGTGGAGGAGATGGCGGTGCCGTGTTCGTGGGCCAGAGCCTCTTCATAGAGAACGGCGGGGGAGGGGTTGCGCAGCACTTTCGCCACGCTGATGCCATGCTGATTCAGGCTGAAGGTCATGCAGATCTACCTGTGGGGAAAGGAGGGAGGTTTGAGACAGACTATTAAGATGGGCGGGTTAAAACAACAGCCGTTCCGGTCATTTTGAATATTTCATTGATAAATGCCATGTGGGCGACCAGGAATCAAGGTCTGTGGCTATTGCCCTGCCGTTGGCTTCCTGTCACGATTTACGGTTTTTTCTTATAAGTATCTATTCAAAAGTGCTGAAAGCCCCGTCTTGGGGCTGCATGAGGTGTTCTGCATGAGCCTGAAATCGCTGTTGAAGCCGTGAGATACCGTTCTGATTATGCCTATTCGGATCAGCGGGTAAACTGGCGAATCCTGCTCAGTCTGATCCCCTATCTGATGGAGTTCAGGGGGAGGGTGATCCTGGCTCTGGGCCTGCTCACCCTGGCCAAGCTGGCCAATGTCCTGGTGCCGGTGGCGCTCAAGCACATTGTCGACCATTTCGAGTCTTCTCCCGAGACTGCGGTCATGGTGGTGCCGGTGGCCCTGTTGGTGGCCTACGGCCTGTTGCGTTTCGGGACGGTATTCTTCTCGGAACTGCGGGACGCGGTATTTGCACGGGTGGCGGAACGGGCCATGCGTCGGGTGTCGTTGCAGGTGTTCGAGCATCTGCACCGGATGGATCTGGGCTTTCACCTGTCCCGCCGCACGGGCGGATTGGCCCGCGACATCGAGCGCGGCACCACCGGCATCAGTTTTCTGCTGCGTTTCACCCTGTTCAATATCCTGCCCACCCTGCTGGAGATTGGCATGGTGGCGGTAATCCTATTTCTGGTCCTGAGCCCCGGTTTTGCAGTGACCATGGTGCTGGCAGTGGCCATCTACATCGCCTTCTCGGTGATCGTGACGGAATGGCGCAACCGCTTTGTGCGCCAAGCCAATCAGATGGACAACCGTTCCAACACTCGAGCGGTGGACAGTCTGCTGAACTTTGAGACGGTAAAGTATTTCGGCAACGAGTGTTACGAGGCGGGCCGGTACGATACGGATCTGGAGGCCTGGGAGACGGCGAGAATGAACAATCGTCTCTCCCTGGCGGCACTGAATTCGGGGCAGGCCTTCATCATTGCCGGTGCGATTACGGTGATGATGGTGATGGCGTCCACGCAGGTGGCGCAGGGGAAAATGACCCTCGGTGACCTGGTGATGGTGAATGCCTACATGATCCAGTTGTTCATTCCCTTGAATTTCCTGGGCTTCGTGTATCGGGAGATTCGCGAGTCCCTGATCAATATTGAGCGGGTATTCCGGTTGATGGATCAACCGCCGCGGGTGCTGGATCGCCCGGATGCCCGGCCTTTGGTGCCGGATGGGGGCGAGGTGGCCTTCGAGGGGGTGAGTTTTGGCTACGGGGCCGACCGGCAGGTGCTTCACGAGGTGAGTTTCCGGGTACCCGCAGGCCATAAGCTGGCGCTGGTGGGAAGTAGTGGCGCGGGCAAGTCGACCATCGCGCGTTTGTTGTTCCGTTTTTACGATGTGGATGGGGGGCGCATCACCATCCATGGTCAGGATATTCGGGAGGTCACCCAGGACAGTCTGCGGGCGGCTATTGGGGTGGTGCCTCAGGATACTGTGCTGTTCAACGATACCATCTATTACAATATCGCCTATGGCCGCCCGGACGCGCCCCCGGAGGAGGTGCACCGGGCGGCCCGGCTGGCGCATCTGGAAGAGTTCATCCAGCGGCTCCCGGAGGGCTTTGACACGGTGGTGGGTGAGCGGGGCCTGAAGTTGTCCGGCGGCGAGAAGCAGCGTATCGCCATCGCCCGGGTGATCCTCAAGGATCCGCCCATCCTGGTGCTGGACGAGGCCACATCCTCGCTGGATTCCCATTCGGAGCAGGCCATCCTGGGCGCCCTGCGGGAGATCGCCCGTGAGCGCACGACCCTGGCCATCGCCCACCGTCTGTCCACGGTGGAGGATGCAGACACGATCCTGGTGCTGGAGCACGGGCGCGTGGTGGAGCAGGGCACCCACGATGCATTGCTGGGCGCCAACGGGGCCTATGCGGCACTGTGGCGGCGTCAGCAGCGGGGGGAGGGGTAGGCTCGACTGCCGCATCCCTGCGGCAGACGCCCGCTTACAGGGAACCGCCCCCCGGACTCAGGAACTGGTCGGTTTTGGGGGTGCCCGCTCCCAGGCCATGGCAGCGGTAGCGCAGCTACACAATGAACCCCTCTCCCCTCCGGGGAGAGGGGTTGGGGTGAGGGGCGCGGCGGGCACGATCTCGGGTGTGTCAGCCTACCCCCAGTAACGCCGCCCCGTACGCCGCTTCCGTCTCCCTCGCCGCCACCATAGCCACACCACACCGGACCTCCCGCATCCGCGTCCACGCCGGATTCCTCGCGCCACCCCCCACGGTGCGGATGGAAGCCAGCGAGGGCGCCCCCAACTCCCGCATGAGCGCATATCCCCGTGCCTCAATGGCCGCGATCCCCTCCAGCAGTCCCTGAAAGAAAATCACATCATCTTCCGGTCGGGGCGAGAGCCTCGGCGCCATGGCCGGATCGCAGACGGGAAAGCGCTCTCCCACACCAGGCAGCGGGTAGTAGTCGAGACCGGTGGGTTCCTCGGGTCGGAGCGCAGGAGTCATGTCGGCCATCTGCCCATCGCTGAAATACTGACGCAGCACTGCCCCGCCGCTGTTGGAGGCGCCGCCCACCAGCCAGCGGTCGTGCAGACGATGACTGTAGATCCCGTACTTCGGGGCAAAGATGGGGTGATCGGACAGCATCTTGATGGCCAGAGTGCTGCCCAGGGACGTGACCGCCTCGCCGGCGCGATCAGCGCCGGTGGCCAGGAAGGCGGCGATGCTGTCGGTGGTGCCGGCGATGATCTGAAGGTCACGGGGCAGTCCCAGTTGCTGGGCCAGGTCGGGCCGGATGGGAGCGAGAGGGGTGCCCGGTGGCGACACCTGAGGGAGAAGGCGGCTCGGTACGTCCAGTGCGTTCAGCCATTGTGGCCAACGGCGTGCAACCGGGTCATAGCCCAGTTTCAGGCAGTTGTTCTCATCGCTGTAGCCAAAACGGCCGGTCAGGCACCCGGCAAGCCAGTCGGCTTGATGCTGGGCATGGGCAGCGCGCCCGGTCTGGCCTGGGTGATGTTCCAGCCACCACAGGAGCTTGGCCAGGCTGGAACTGGCGCCATGGGCACCGCTGTCATCCGGCGCCACGCCCGCGATGCGATCGGCCTGGGTGCGTGCCCGCGCGTCGTTGTACATGAGCGCCGGTCCGAGGGGAGCTCCTTCGGCGTCCGTGAGCAGCAGGGTGGCCGAGGTGCCGTCGATCGCCAGGGTGCGCGGCGGGCAGGGCAGGGCGCGAGCGAGCTCGGTGAGTACCTGCTGCAGGGCGGTCCACCACAGGGCCGGGTCTTGTTCCACGGTCGCGCCGTTGCGGAGCGGGGCTTCCACCGCTATGGCATGGCTGGTGAGGCGTGCCCCATCTGGTGCCACGACAGCCCCGCGGCATCCGGAGGTGCCTATGTCGATGCCGAGATGACAGTCAGAGTGTGGCATGTTCGGATGTTCGTTGGCTGGTTGTCGGGTGTTTCCTGCTTCGGTCGTGGCCCCTTCCCCCTCACCCCAACCCCTCTCCCCGGCGGGGAGAGGGGCTCAGGATCTTTTGCCGGCAACCGGAAGCCCCGATCTCAACGCCTCTTCGTGGGCGGCGGGTTCCTGTAAGCGGGTGTTCGCCGCATGGAAGCGGCGGTCAAGCCTACAGGGATGTATTCACGGCGTCCCGCTGTAAGGAACCCGCCGCCCGCGAAGGGGCTACCCTCCGAAGCTAAACTCGGGAGAGTGTTGCCTCGAAGTTAAATCCAGGTGATTGTGTCCCCGGAAGTCAAGCTCGGGGGAGTGTGCCCCCCACAGTCAAACCCCGGCAAGCGGACCCCGCACTCAGGGCAGTTTCACCTCCTCGGGCGCCACCCACTGCGGATCCCGGTGCTCCACCACCACCGTGGTATACACCCCGCCGCGCACATTGAACTCCGCCGTCAGCCGCATGAACCGGGGCGCGGTCGCCCTCACCAGATCCTCCAGGATGCGGTTGGTCACGGCCTCGTGAAACGCGCCCTCGTCCCGGAAGGACCACACATACAGCTTCAGCGACTTCAGTTCCACGCAGCGCTCATCGGGCACATACTCCAGGCGCAGCTCGGCAAAGTCCGGCTGACCCGTCTTGGGACACAGGCAAGTGAACTCCGGCACCTGGATACGAATGGTATAATCACGGGCTTTGTTGGGGTTTTCAAAGGTTTCCAGTTGCTTACTGGGCTGGGTGGTCATCAGTATCAATCCGGTCTGATCGCGGCGCGCCGGGCGCCACCGCGAGAATCGAGGGTTCATGGGTTACAAGCGGTATAGTTTAGCGTTTTCTTCTGGATTCGGCAGTCCATCATGCGTCTGAGCAAGATCAAGCTCTCCGGATTCAAGTCCTTCGTGGACCCCACCACCATTCCCTTCCCCAGCAACCGGGTGGGCGTGGTGGGCCCCAATGGCTGCGGCAAGTCCAACACCATCGACGCCGTGCGCTGGGTCATGGGCGAGTCCTCCGCCAAGTATCTGCGCGGCGATTCCATGGAAGACGTCATCTTCAACGGCTCCTCCTCCCGCAAACCCGTGGGTCAGGCCTCCATCGAACTGGTGTTCGACAACAGTGACGGTGGTCTGGGGGGGCAGTATGCCCAGTACAACGAGATTGCCATCAAACGCCGCGTCAGTCGCGATGGCCAGTCCCAGTATTTTCTCAACGGCACCCGCTGTCGTCGCCGGGACATCACCGACATCTTCCTGGGCACCGGCCTGGGGCCGCGCAGCTACGCCATCATCGAACAGGGCATGATCTCCCGCCTCATCGAGGCCAAGCCTGAGGAATTGCGCGTCTACCTGGAAGAGGCCGCCGGGATCTCCAAGTACAAGGAACGTCGGCGGGAGACCGAAAACCGCATCCGCCACACCCGGGAGAACCTGGAACGCTTGCAGGACGTGCGCGACGAGGTGGAAAAACAGCTCAAGCACCTGCAACGCCAGGCCGAGACCGCCGAGAAATACAAGACACTCCGGGACGAGGAACGTCGGATCAAGGCCGAACTGCTGGCCCTGCGCCTGAGAGACCTGGACCAGGAGGCTCAGCGACGGGAACAGACCCTGCGCACCCAGGAGACGCGCCTGGAAGAGGTGGTGGCCTCGCAGCGTCAGCAGGAAACCGGCCTGGAACGAGATCGCGAGGCCCTTCATGAGGCCAACGAAACCCTCAACCAGGTGCAGGGGCGCTACTACCGGCTTGGCGCTGATATCTCCGGCACCGAGCAGTCCATTCGCCATCACAAGGAGATGCAGGAACGCCAGTCCCGGGAGTTGAAACAGGCCGAACAGGCCCTGGCCGAGACCACAGGCCACATCCAGGCCGATGAGGCGCGCCTGGTGGAGGTGCTGGGTTCCCTGGAGGAACTGGAGCCGGAGCACGAGGTGGGCAGCGAAGCCCTGGAAGAGATCAACGACCACCTGGCCGAAGCCGAACAGGCCATGGCGGATTGGCAAGGGCGCTGGGAGGATTTCAATCAGCGCGCCGCTGAGCCCAGCCAGGTGGCCCAGGTGGAACGGGCTCGCCTGGAGCAGCTGGAAAACCAGATAGGTCAACTGGATGCCCGCCATGGGCGGCTTGACGATGAACTCAAGGGGCTGTCTACCGAGGGACTGCAGGCAGAGATTGACACCATTGCCGCAGAGGTGGAGGGGGCTCGGGAGCAGGAACAGGCCCTGCAGGACAACCTCCAGGAAACGGCGCAACGCATACAAGCAAACCGGGATGAGAGCCGCACCCAGACGGCTGAACTGGAAGAGTGGCGCCGCCGTCTGCAGGCCTATGGCGGGCGCTTGGCCTCACTGGAGGCGCTGCAGCAGGCGGCCCTGGGGAAGGAGGCCAGGACCCTGGTGGGCTGGCTGGAGGCACAGGGCCTGGACGGGGCGCCGCGACTGGGCGAGACCCTGGATGTGGCACCCGGTTGGGAAAAGGCCGTGGAAACCGTGCTGGGCCCTTTACTGGAGGCGGTCTGCGTGGCAGAGCTGGAGGCGGTGGCACAGGTAACCGGCAGCCTGGAGCAGGGTCAGCTGGCACTCTTTGAAGAGACTGGAGAGTCTGCTGCGGAGACCTCCGGAGTCGACTCTCTGGCCGACCGGGTGACCTCACGCCTGCCGTTGGGTGATGTGTTGCGCGGCATCCTCACCGCCCCGAACCTGGATGCTGCCCTGGCTTTGCGCTCGCGGCTGCAGCCCCATGAATCCGTGATCACTCCCGATGGTCTTTGGCTGGGGCCCCGGTGGCTGAGAATCGCCCGGGACCATGACGAGCACGTCGGGCTGCTGGCCCGTGACAAGGAGATTCGCAGCCTCAAGGAAGAGATCGAGACCCTCAAGGAGGCGGTCGACACCCGCCAAACCCTGATCGAGGAGCAGCGGGAGGCCCGGCGAGAACTGGAAAGTGTGCGGGATCAGTTGCAGCAGGAGGTCAACCAGGCCCATCGCACGGTATCCGATCGGCAGGCCCAGCTCAGCAACCGCCAGACCCGGCTGGAGCAGATGGAAACCCGCCTCCAGCGCGTGTCCGATGAAATGGCGGAGATCCGCCAGACCCGTGAGCGCGACGCCCAGGCCCTGCAGCAGGCCACCCGCAAGCGCAATGAGGCCGTCACCCGGATGGAGTCCCTGGCCCGGGAGCGTGAAGGGTTGGATGCGGAGCGTGACACCCTCCGCCAGCGCCTGGAAACAGTGCGTAGCGAGGCGCGTGCACGACGCGATGCGATGCATCAGTTGGCCCTGCAGGTGCAGTCCCTCACTGCGTCACGGGATGCCACGCAGCAGAGCCTTGCCCGGATGCGTAGCCAGTCCTCACAACTGGCACTGCGCCTGGAGAGCCTGCGTGAATCCCTGGAGGCCTCCGGCGAGCCCATCGCAGAGTTGGAAGACACCCTGGAGGCTCGGGTCAGTGAACGTGCGGCCCTGGAGGATGAACTGGCCCGGGCGCGTGCTCAGGTGCAGTCCCTGGAAGCGCGCATGCGGGAAACCGATCAGGCCCGGGTCACCCGCGAGCGGGAGGCTGAATCCCTGCGCCAGGGGCTGGATGAATTGCGCATGGCCTGGCAGGAGATTAAGGTTCGTAGGCAGACGAGTCTGGAACAATTGCAGGAGAGCGGGTTCGAGGCCGACGGGCTGCTGGCACAACTGGACACCGAGGCCAGTGTGGAGGCCTGGCAGTCACGGGCGGATGAGCTGGCCCAGCGTATCCAGCGCCTGGGAGCCATCAACCTGGCGGCCATTGACGAATATCGGGAACAAAGCGAGCGCAAACAGTATCTGGATGACCAGTACGCGGACCTGGTGGAGGCACTGGATACGCTGGAGGATGCCATCCAGCGTATTGATCGTGAGACGCGGTCCCGTTTTCGCGAGACCTTTGAGCGGGTCAACGTGCGGCTCAAGGAGATGTTCCCGCGGCTGTTCGGTGGTGGTCAGGCCCACCTGGAGATGACCGGTGATGACCTGCTCACCACAGGTGTGGCCGTGCTGGCGCGTCCTCCCGGCAAGCGCCTGTCCACCATCCATCTCATGTCCGGAGGTGAGAAGGCGCTCACGGCAGTGGCCCTGGTGTTTGCCATCTTCGAGCTCAACCCGGCACCCTTCTGCATGCTGGATGAGGTGGATGCGCCGCTGGATGAGGCCAATGTAGGGCGCTTTTGCGACCTGGTGAGGGAGATGTCGGAACGGGTGCAGTTCATATTCATTACCCACAACAAGGCCACCATGGAAATGGCCGATCAACTCATTGGCGTGACCATGCGGGAGCCGGGGGTGTCGCGGCTGGTCACGGTGGATGTGGAAGAGGCGGCGCAGATGGCCATCGGCTGAGCGGCACGGCGCCCTTTGAAACCGAATACTTGAGACAGGACCGGGGAGATGGATACGTTGCGTTGGATTCTATTGTTACTGGGGATCATGATCCTGGCCGGTATTTACCTGGCCGGGCGCGTCCGCCAGCCGCGTCGTCCCCGTGATCTGGACGACGACGGGATCGATGCGGACGAACTGGAACACGTGCATATCCGTGCCGACGAGGGCTTTACGCCCTCGTCTTCACACGCGGAAGAGGCGCAGCCCGTGGGAGAGGATCCTCTCGCATCGCGGCACCAGGAGCCGGTGTTTGACGAGGTCGGCGTGGGTGAGGTGCGGGTGGTTCACCGGGATACCTCCCGGGAGGATGACGCTGAACCCACGCTGGGCCAGGAGCCGCTGTCTGATTCGGATTCCGGTTTGGGAAGGGGCCAGCCCTCTGTCACCGAGCGTCCGACCCGGTCGACCCGCTCCCGCGGGCACGGCGGTGCAAGCCGGCGCCCCCGGAGGGGCAAGCCGGGTATGCTCGCCCGACTCAAGAGCAGCCTGCCCAAGCCTTCCCTGCCGGGTATCAAGGCGCCCGGATTGCCGGGACTGGGCCAGTTGTTCCGTGGCAAGGGCACTTCAAGCAGTGTGGACGAGGCGCCGGCTGACGAGAGCGAAGCCGCAGCTTCGGCGCAACCGGAGGCTGAGGACAAGATCATCGTCCTGCATGTGGTCGCCCCCAATCAGGAGCGATTCCTGGGCGTGAACCTCCAGGCGGCCCTGGCCGAAATGGGCCTTGAGCATGGCGATATGGGCATCTACCACCTGAACGTCTCCGACGGTCAGCGCACCTTCACCCTGTTCAGCCTGGCCAACATGGTCAAGCCGGGCAGCTTTGATCCCGAGACCATGGACGTATTCACCACCCCCGGTGTGAGCCTGTTCCTGCGTCTGCCCGGGCCCTGTGATCCCCTGGAGAGCTTTGATGCCATGCTCACCTGCGCCGAACGACTGGCGGAGCGCCTGAATGGTCAGGTGCTGGATGCCTCCCGCAGCGCGGTGACGCCCCAGGGCAACCAGCATACGCGTGAGGATATCCGCCAGTGGAAACTGCACAGGGGACTGTAACCTCGAGTGATGTCGATGAATGATGCCGCACCCGAGGCCGTTCGGGAGAAGGTGGAGGCCCTGCGCAGTCAACTGGATCACCATGACTACCGCTATTACGTCCTGGATGACCCGGAGATACCGGATGCTGCCTATGATCGCCTGCTGCGTGAGTTGCAGGACCTGGAGGCCGAATATCCCGAACTGGTGACGCCGGAGTCACCCACGCAACGGGTCGGGGGGCACCCCCTGGAGGCCTTTCCCGAGGCTCGTCACCTCCTGCCCATGCTCTCCCTGGACAACGCCTTCGAGGAGGCCGAAGTGCTGGCCTTCGACCAACGTCTGCGGGAGCGCCTGGATACCCACGACACCCTGGCGTATGCGGTGGAGCCCAAGCTGGATGGCCTGGCGGTCAGCCTGCTCTACGAAAATGGCCAGCTGGTGCGTGGCGCCACCCGGGGGGATGGCACCACCGGTGAGGACATCACCTCCAATATCCGCACCATCCGTGCCATTCCTCTGCGGCTTCAGGGGGCTCATCACCCGCCCCGGCTGGAGGTGCGGGGGGAGGTCTATATGGAAAAGGCCCGTTTCGAGGCTTTGAATGCACGGGCGCGGGAGGACGGCGGCAAGGTCTTCGTGAATCCCCGCAATGCTGCTGCTGGCAGTCTGCGGCAGTTGGACCCCCGGGTGACCGCTGAACGTCCCCTGTCCTTCTTTGCCTATGGCGTGGGATACGTGGAGACAGGCAATCTGGCCGATACTCAGGGCGAGACCCTGGATCAACTGGCCCGCTGGGGCCTGCGGGTCTGCCCGGAGCGTGACGTGGTCAGCGGCGCCGAGGGGTGTCTGGCATACTATCGGCGCATTTGCCGGGCCCGCGACGAACTCCCCTATGAGATCGACGGAGTGGTGTACAAGGTCAATTCCCTTCGCCTGCAGCAGGAACTGGGTTTCGTCTCCCGGGCGCCGCGCTGGGCCATCGCCCACAAATACCCGGCTCAGGAGCAGATCACGGTACTCAAGGAGGTGGAGTTCCAGGTGGGTCGAACTGGCGCGGTGACCCCGGTGGCCCGCCTGGAGCCGGTCTTCGTGGGGGGCGTGACGGTGAGCAATGCCACCCTGCATAACATGGACGAGGTTCTGCGCAAGGATGTGCGCATCGGCGACACGGTGATCGTGCGCCGCGCCGGGGATGTGATCCCCGAGGTGGCAGGGGTGGTAAAGGATCGTCGCCCCGAGGATGCCCGAGTCATCGTCATGCCCGACACCTGTCCGGTATGCGGTTCATCGGTGGTCAAGCCCGAAGGGGAGGCGGTTTCCCGCTGCTCCGGTGGGCTTTATTGTGCTGCCCAGCGCCGCGAGGCCATCAAGCATTTCGCCTCCCGCCGAGCCCTGGACATCGAGGGCCTGGGGGACAAGCTGGTGGAGCAGTTGGTGGACCAGGGCCTGGTGGATCATGTGGATGGTCTTTACGCCCTGGATGCCGCCAGCCTGGCGGGGCTGGAGCGCATGGGCGAGAAATCGGCGGCCAATCTGGTGGCCGCCCTGGAGAAGAGCAAGCAGACCACCCTGGCCCGTTTCATCTTTGCCCTGGGCATCCGCGAGGTGGGCGAGGCCACGGCCCGTGGACTGGCCGCCCATTTCGGCAGCCTGGATGCCTTGATGGCGGCGGATGCCGACGCCCTGATGCAGGTGCCGGATGTGGGGCCGAAGGTGGCCGAGCATGTATCGGCCTTCTTTGCCCAGTCCCACAACGGCGAGGTGATCCAGGCCCTGCGAGAGGCCGGTGTGCGCTGGGAAGAGCATGAACCCGCCGCCCGGCCATCGGATGAGGATCAACCTCTGGCGGGCTGCACCTACGTGCTCACCGGCACCCTGTCATCCATGACCCGGGATGAGGCGGGCGCCCGCTTGCGGGCGCTGGGGGCCAAGGTGTCAGGCAGTGTATCCAAAAAGACCACCGCCGTGGTTGCTGGGGATGCCGCCGGCTCCAAGCGTGACAAGGCGGAACAACTGGGTGTGCCGGTGCTGGATGAGAGGGCGTTGATGGAATTGCTGGGGGGGGCGGCAACGGGCGCTGAGCCGGGTGATTAGTGCCAGTCCCATTCCCCATCGTTCAGGGGAGCCTCGTCGAAGGTGTCTTCCAGTCGGCGGCGCAGGGCCTTGCGCTCCAGGTAAAGCTCCAGTGAATGTCGGGCCGACAGTCGTGTCGGTGATTCCGAATCCTTCCAGTCAAAACCGGGCTCTTCGTCATCGCCCAGAAGGATGTCAGGGGACAGGCTCATATGGGGAGGATCTCCAGGATCATTGTGATTGAGCCTGCCTTATAAACTTTTCCCGTAAATCCGCAAGACGATTATTTTTATCGACTATCCCAAGGAAGATTGATGCCTGGGTACCGGATGAAGCACCCACGAAAAAGGGCCGCTCACCGATGGTGAGCGGCCCTTCAACCCAAAGAACTCAGGTTCAGCCATCAGGGCATCAGGCCCGATGGATCAGGACCGCCGGGCCTGCCGGCGCGAGCCCTCTTTGCGAGGTCCGTTGAACCGGCGGGGTCCACCCCGGGAGGGGGTGGCATCATTGATGGGGCGCAGCCCCAATTTCTGACCACAGACCCACACCTTTTTCAGGTGATTCAGCAATGCCGGGGGCATCTGGGCGGGCAGGTCCACCGTGGCGTGATCTTCACTGATGTCGATCTTGCCGATATGGGAATTGTCCAGGCCCGCTTCATTGGCGATGGCGCCCACCAGGTTGCCTGGCTTGAGGCCATGCTGATGGCCTACGTCCACCAAGAAGCGTTGCATGCCCTCATCCACCTGCTCCTGGCGGCGACCACCGCCCTTACGCTTGGGTGGGCGCTGGCCGCCGTCCATGCTCCGCTCGCGACCCTTGCGGGGGGCACGTTCTGGTGCGGGCGGGGCCATTTCGCGGCTTTCATCCAGCAGCAGAGGGGTATCACCCTGGGCAATATGGGCCAAAGCGGCCGCTACGTTCATGGGGTCCGCATCATTTTCCTTCACATACTCGGCCACCAGGTTCTGGAAGAACTCCAGGTCCTGCCCCCCCAGGGTGTCGGCGATCTGCTGACGGAAACGTTCCACGCGACGCTCGTTCACGTCCCGGGTGGTGGGCATGTGCATGGCCTCGATCGGCTGGCGCGTGGCCCGTTCAATGGCCTGCAGCATGCGCTGTTCGCGGGGTGCCACGAACAGGATGGCCTCACCTGGGCGACCGGCGCGGCCCGTGCGACCGATGCGGTGCACGTAGGATTCGGTGTCATGGGGGATGTCGTAGTTGACCACATGGCTGATGCGCTCCACGTCCAGACCCCGTGCTACCACATCAGTGGCCACGACGATATCCAGCTGACCGCGCTTGAGGCGTTCCACCACCCGCTCGCGCAGATTCTGCGGTATGTCGCCGTTCAGGGCTTCGCAGGCATGGCCGCGGGCAGCCAGCTTCTCGGCCAGTTCCACCGTTTCGGTCTTGGTGCGCACGAACACCAGCATGGCATCAAAGTCTTCATGCTCCAGCAGGCGCGTGAGGGCGTCCAGCTTGTGCAGGCCGCTGACCCGCCAATAGCGCTGGCGGATGGTGGACGCCGTACTGGTGGTGGAGGCGATGCGCACTTCATGCGGAGATTTCAGGTGTTTGCGCGCCACCTTGCGAATGATGTCGGGCATGGTGGCGGAGAACAGGGCCAGCTGACAGGTGGCCGGGGTTTGTTCCAGCACCCATTCCACATCGTCGATAAAGCCCATGCGCAGCATCTCGTCGGCCTCGTCCAGCACCAGGGCCGTCAGATTTTCCAGGCGCAGTGTGCCTCGGCGCATGTGGTCCATGACGCGACCGGGGGTACCCACGATCACCTGGGCGCCGCGCTTGAGTTGACGCAGCTGCACGGTGTAGGACTGCCCACCGTAGATGGGCAGAACGTGGAAGTCGGGCATGTGCCGGGCGTAGGTCTCAAAGGCCTCGGCCACCTGGATGGCCAGCTCGCGGGTGGGGGCCAGTACCAGGATCTGGGGATACTGCACGTTGGGGTTCAGCTTGGCCAGCAAGGGCAGGGCGAAGGCGGCCGTCTTGCCGGTGCCGGTCTGCGCCTGGCCCAGCAGGTCCTGACCGGAGAGCAGCACCGGAATGCTCTGAGCCTGGATCGGCGTCGGCTCTTCGTAGCCGCTCTCGTCAAGGGATTTGAGGATGGATGCGGGCAAGCCCAGCGCCGCAAATGCGGCTGGGGTAAGATTTTCCTGATTCAATGTAATGACCTGTGGAAGAGGAAGAAAGGAGGGGCGCTGATCACGAACGCGTGCTTATCATGCACTGGGCCCCCGGATCTCGAAGCGGTGGACCGTTCTATGCTCAGGTCCGCTCGAAGACCCGCCTGTTCCACGGTGTGCCGCTTGGGCTGGATTCGTTTGGTGCCGGGAGCGAGAATCGAACTCGCACTCTGTTGCCAGAACCGGATTTTGAGTCCGGCGCGTCTACCAGTTCCGCCATCCCGGCTGAATCCAATCCCGCATTTTAATCGGGAAGTAGGGGAAAAGATAGCCCACCTTGCAAATGTTGCGATCCATCCCCGGCCGAATAGCCCGTAGGGGCGCTTCGGGAAGCGCCCGGCAGGTGTTTGGGATACCACCGTTCCCAACCCAACAGACTATCGATACCCGATACGCCGCACGGGCCGTTCCCGAACGGCCCGTACACGTTAACGGACCGGGGTGGGGGA